>JBGTFI010000130.1:0-5697 GCA_041747335.1 Phycisphaeraceae bacterium
TACGGGGTTGCGGGCGTGGTGCGGGCAAGGGCGGGGTTCCAGTGCTGCGGTAGGGGGGCCGTGCATTGCGGCGGATCATTCATCTTAGCGGCGAGTCGCCGTCCGTGTGCGCCGGATGGCTGTGACGCAACAGGGTCTGCATCGCTCGGCCGTCCAGCAGCCAGACGCACGCCAGCGCCAAGGCAAGCAGCACCAGCCAGATCGCCAGGCGCACGGGAAGAGGGGATAGACGTGATGAATCGGTCGATGGGATCATTTCCGGGGGCCTCACGGCGCGGCCGACGACACGCCGCCTTCGGTCAGGTCCGGCATCAGCGCGATCGATCGTTCCTCGACCGTCAGAGGAATGACCAGCGTAAACGTCGCCCCCCGCCCGACATCGCTGTCAAGCTCGATCCGTCCGCGAAGCATCTCCGCGAGCTCTCGGCTGATGGTCAGCCCCAGGCCCGATCCGCCGTGGACCTTGGTCTCCGTCGCGTCAAGCTGGGTGAACTTCTCAAACACTCGCTCGTGAAGACGCGGCGGGATGCCCGGCCCCGTGTCGCTGACGCTCACGCGAACGCGCGGTTCGCGGTTGGGCGAGGATTCGTCCAGCGTCGCCGAGACCTTGATCTCACCCCCGTCGGGTGTGAACTTCGCCGCGTTGGAGAGAAAATTAAAGAGTATCTGCTGAAACTTTCCCGCGTCGGTCTGAATCAGCGGGATGCGGGGGCTGACCTTGTGCTCCACGCGGATCGAGCGCTTTTCCGCCTGCGGACGGATGAGATTCACCAGCCCCTCGACCGTGTCCGCCAGACTCATCGGACCCACGCGCAGCTCCATCCGCCCGGCTTCGATCTTCGCCAGGTCCAGCAGGTCGTTGATCAGCTCCAGCAGCCGCTTGCTCGAGGTGATGATGTTGGCGATGTACCTTCGGCCCTTCTCCGCGCGCTCGCCGTGGCCCTCCGCGAACGACTCGCTGAGCACCTCCGCGAACCCGACGATCGAATTGAGCGGGGTGCGCAGCTCGTGCGAGACGTTCGCCAGGAAGTCCCCTTTGATCTTATTCGCCTCATAGAGCGCGACGTTGGTTTCCGCCAGCTCCCCGAGCTTGAGGTCCAGGCTCTTGTTGATGCCCCGCAGCTCCTCCTGGTTGGTCTTGAGCGTCTCGAGCATGTGGTTGAACATGTTCGAAAGCTCCTCGAACTCGTCCCCGGTGTTCACTTCCGCGCGGATGTTCAGGTCGCCTTCCGAGATCTTCGCGGCCGTATCACGCAGCACTCGCACCGGCGAGAGGATGATGCGCGTGGTGATGAACCAGAACACCCCGATCGCCACCAGCGCCGCCACCACCCCCGCCGCGATGACGTAGATCAGGTTCAGCGCCCGCAGCCGCTGAACGTCCGGATCGTGAAGCTGGATCAGCAGAACAAGCTCCACCGGGTTCACCAGCGAAGTCATGTCCACGCGCGACCGGAACCCGCGCAAACGCATCGCCTCGGATTCCCGCACCGCCAGGGCGAAGCGGAACAGGGGCTCGTCCTCCTCGCGCCGGATCTCCTCGAACCACTCGTCCTCCTGCGGCGATTCCTCGAAACGCGTCATCGCCTCGCGCACGAACCCGTCCACCGCCGCCCGCGCATGAGCCTCCTCGATGTTCAGCAGCGCCAGCGTCAACCCGCCGCCGGGCTGCGGGCGGTCCTCGATCGCGTTGGCGCCCGAAAGCGCCAGCCCAAGTTGCAGCCGATCCTCGAGCCAGGCGGCGGCGAAGTCCCGCGCGCGCTTCCTCGGCAGATTGCTCACCAGGCTGTCAAGCTGCCACCACACCACCGACAGCGCCGCGGTCAGCGTCAGGATCACCGCCGCGCCGAACAGCAGCTGACACTTGTTCGCCAGGCTGATGCGGACTTTTCCGGACATGGTCAACCTGAACCAACCGACGCGCGGGGACGGTACGACCGACTCCCGAATCGATCGAAGTTGAGCAGCTTACAACCCGCCCGCCTCAGCGCGCCGCCTCGACCGGCGGCTCAAGGGTGCTGGCGTGGGTCAGATAACGTTCCGGGCGGTTGTGCTCGTCCACCACGACCACCCGGCCGAGGTGGTCGTCCACCGCGTGATCCTCCACCATCCCGTACGCGACGATGATCACCTTGTGCCCCTTCTCCACCAGCCGCGCCGCCGCCCCGTTCACCCCGATCACGCCCGAGCCCGGCTCCCCGCGAATGACATAGGTCTCAAACCGCGCCCCGTTGTCGATGTCGTAGACCGCCACCGCCTCGTTGGGGCGGATGTCCACCGCCTGGAGCAAATCCGCGTCGATGGTGATCGACCCGACGTAATGGATGTCACAGAACGTGACCGTCGCACGGTGAATCTTGCCTCGCATCATCTTGCGCCACATGGTCGGCCCCTGGTCGGTGGGAGTTCGGGGTGCTGAGCAAGGTATTGTAGCGGGACGACGACGGCAGGCGAGCAGGGGGGCTGCGACGAAGCGACGAAGTGGGGCGGGCAGCGTACCCATTGCCTTGACCTGTCCGCCTGCTCCCGCTATCATGGATATCTGGATGATGAAGGCTCTTATTCGTTCCGATGGACCGCGATCCATGCGATACGACCCTCCATGGACACCCACGGCCCTGCTGCTGGCAGGTTTCATCGCCGCGTCGCTCCCCGCCGCGCCTGCGCGGGCGCAGGCGCCGCTCTTTCAGGGCGCCCACCACATCGTCCCCCTGGACCAGCCCGCCATCGACTACCAGAACGCCCAGCCGCACGACCCCGTCGCCGGGTTGATTGAGCGGTTGGATCAGGGTCAGGCCGGGCTGACTTACGATCCGAAGTTCGGGTACCTGCCCTCCCTGCTCGAACACCTGGGTGTGCCGGTCTCCTCGCAGATGCTCGTTTACTCGCGCACCTCGCTGCAAGTTGATCACATCACCCCCCGCACCCCCCGGGCCATTTACTTCAATGACGATGTCTACATCGGGTACGTCCACAGTCCCGGGAAGGATGCGATGATCGAAATTGCCTCGGCCGATCCGGTTCATGGCGCGATCTTCTACGTGCTGGACCAGCAACCGCGGCGAGACCCGCGCCCCCGGCCCCGGCGGGAAGACAGTTGCCTGCAATGCCACGCCTCAGGACAGTCGATGGGCGTGCCCGGGCACCTGGCGCGCTCGCACCTGATCGATGCCCGCGGCGACGCGATAAGCCACACCGGCACCAGTTCCGTGGACGACCGCACCCCCATCGCCCAGCGGTGGGGCGGGTGGTACCTCACCGGCGATGTGAACGGCCAGACCCACCTGGGCAACCGCCCCTGGCCGATGGGAAAACCCCCGGAGGGGGATGTGGACACCTCGAGCCTCTCTTCGCTCGCGCCCTTCGTCGATGAAAGCCTCTACCTGTCCGGGCACAGCGACGCCGTGGCGCTCCTGGTCTACGAGCATCAGCGCCAGATGCACAACTTCATGACGCGACTGAGCTACGACGGCCGGGTCCACCTCAACCGTTACGGGCACATCGATTACCTCGACGAGCCGATCGAGGCCTTTCTTCGCTACCTCTTTTTCGTCGAGGAAGCGCCGTGGGATGCGCCGATTTCCGGAACAACCACCTTTCGCGAGGAGTTCGAGGCGCTGGGTCCGACTGATTCACGGGGGCGATCGCTGCGGGATCTCAACCTTCAGACCCGCCTGGCCCAGTACCCCTGCAGCTTCATGATCCATACCGAAGCGTTCGATGCCCTTCCCGCTCCGGTGCTCGAGCGCATCTACCGGCGCATGTGGGCCATCCTCAGCGGTGAGGACCGCGATCCCCCCTGGGACCGGATCAGCAAGCGCCAGCGCGAGGCCGTGCTCGAAATCCTTGTTGACACCAAGCCCGGCCTCCCCGCCTGTTGGCGAGCATCCCGGTGACCCTGCCGGGTGCCGCTGGCGGCTTGTCCGCCAGTGCCTTCCCCACCATGCAGGCTCACGCAGGTCAGGCCTCGGCCTGACACCAACGCGCATCGGTCGCCCGATTGTCAGGCCAGGGCCTTCGCCCCTCGCATCGCCTTCCACCCCCCTCTATCATTCCCGACGAGCCGTTGGAGGGATTCCGCTCACTCACGCGCGGCTCGTCGGCGTGAGTGATGCCTGACTGCCATCAAGGAGACGGCATGAAACGCCTGGTCCGCATTGCGACGCTCATACTCATCGCGGCCGCATCGTGTCCCCGCGTCATCGCCGAGCCGTTGAGCTACTACCTCCCCGAGGCGCAGCACGACGCATCGGTCCCCGCGCCGCCGGCGGTCCTGGGCTTCGACCTCGGCCAGAGACACATCCGACATCACGAGCTTGTCGGGTACATGCACCGCCTGGCGGAATCCAGCGAGCGCGTCACGATCGAACGCTTCGGCGAATCCCACGGCGGGCGCCCTCAGGTCATGCTCACCCTCACCAGCCCCGCGAACCATCGCCGACTCGAAGCGATCCGCGCCGACCATCTGGCCCTGGCCGATCCGCAGCGCGGCGGGCAGGTATCCCTCGATGCCCTTCCGGTCGTCGTCAACCTCGGATACAGCGTCCACGGCAACGAACCCAGCGGCGCCAACGCCTCGGTGCTCGTGGCCTATCACCTCGCGGCCGCCAACGACCAGGCGACGCTCGACCTGCTGGATCATGCGGTCATCCTCATTGATCCGGCCCTCAACCCCGACGGGCTGGATCGCTTCGCGCAGTGGGCCAACCGATACCGCGGGCGCGTGCCGAATCCCGATCCCAACCACATGGAGCACCAGGAAGCCTGGCCGGTCGGGCGCACCAACTATTACCTTTTCGACCTTAACCGAGACTGGCTTCCAGCCGTTCATCCCGTGAGCCGCGCGAGGCTCGTGCAGTACCACCGTTGGAAGCCCAATGTCCTGGCGGACTTCCACGAGATGGGCACCAACACGACCTACTTCTTCCAGCCCGGCGTCCCCGAGCGCAACCATCCGCTCACCCCCGGCGCGACCATCGAACTGACCGCGAAGATCGCCCGCCATCACGCGGCCGCGCTCGACGCCGAAGGCGCCCAATACTTCTCCGAGGAGCGCTTCGACGACTTCTACTACGGCAAAGGCTCGACCTACCCCGACATCCACGGCGCAGTGGGCATCCTCTTCGAGCAGGCAAGCTCTCGCGGCCATCTTCAGAAGAACGATGATGGCGATCTGGCTTTTTCCCGCACGATCCGCAACCAGGTGCTGACCTCCTTCTCCACAATCAATGGCGCTTTGGAGCTGCGTCGCGAGCTTCTCGAACACAAGCGCACGTTCCACGCCGATTCCCTCCGCATGGGCCGCGAAGCGCCGGTCAAGGCCTATATCGCCGCGGCCCCGAACGATCCCGCGCGGCTGCGCGCGTTCGAGGAGCTGCTGACGCTCCACCGCATCGAGCATCATCGAGCCGCCCGCGATGTGAAGATCGAGGATCGCGCTTACCCGGCCGGGCACGCGGTGATCGTGCCCACCGCTCAGGCGGAGTATCGCTTCATCGAGGCGCTCTTCGAGACGCGCACGCAGTTCAACGTCCCCGAGTTTTACGATGTTTCGGCCTGGACGCTGCCGCTTGCGTACGGGCTGCGCTACGACGCGGTGCGCGATGCCTCCCTGCTGGGTCCGCCCAACGGCGCGCCCCGGCAGGATCACGCCGCCGACGCCGGACCCCTGCCCGAAAGCGCGGTCGGCTACCTGAT
>JBGTFI010000131.1:0-2445 GCA_041747335.1 Phycisphaeraceae bacterium
TCGCCGCCTCGATCGCCGCCCCGACCCGCTGCGTGAGGCGCTGCGCGCCGAACAGTCTGGCCACCTCGCGCATCAATTCGTCCCGCGGCAGGCCGAACTGCTGATTGAGCGTGTGGACCACGGCGTTCACCCGCTCGACCAGAGGGATGTCCTCCACGTCCCGGCGCGTGCGGGGATCATCACCTGGGATCCGGAACGCCGTGTACATGTCCGGCGTCGTGTCAGCCGACCACAGCACACCGTCATGCCGCTGAACCTCCCCCGTCGCCAGAGCGGCTGCCTGGATTTCGGAAAGGCGCTTTCGCAGGCGATCGGTCAGCCTCAGATCCCCGAACCACGTCGTCAGCTGGCGCATGGCCAGCTCCTCAACGATCGGCCCTTCGACCTCAACCAGGCTTACGAGCGCCGCGACCGCCGCGCGTTCCACGGACTCTTCGTGGATGTCCATGCGCGCCAGCCGCGCGCCCGGCGACTTCGCAAGGACGTACGGCTGCGGGGCCTGCACGGATCGGCCGGGTGATGGTTCGGCGGGCTGGGAAGGAGGCCCGGAGGCGTACAGCGGGGGTGATGCTTCCCGCGGCGGGATGTCATGTTCGGGCAATGGGCCGGCGGGTTCCGGATGATCGAGGACTTCGCCATGGGGATTTGATTGTTGGCCGACGGCCGGCACTGCGTCAGCAGTAACATCGGCCGCGGCGGCCTGCCTGGCCCGTTCGAGGGCCTGCTCGATCCCCGCCAGGCAACGCTCCGCGTTGATGCGCCACTGCGTCGACCAGATGCGTTCAATCCGCCAGCCCAGGCCTTCGAGCACGGACTGACGCAACCGGTCGCGGTCGCGCGCGGTCCGGGCGCTGTGGTAGGCCGCGCCGTCGCACTCGATCCCCAGCAGGTATCGTCCGGGGCGATCTGGATCCCGCACCGCCAGGTCGATGCGATATCCGGCGCACCCGACCTGCGTGTCCACCTCCCAACCGCGTTCGACAAGTGCCTGCCACACGGCCTTCTCGAAACCGGACGCGAATTCGCGCACGCCGCTTGCCTCGACCGCCTCGGCGATCGCACGCGGACCGCGATCCGCGTAGTCGAGAAACGTCCTGAAATGACGGACGCCCAGGGCCTGGGTCCGGCGAAGGTCGATCTGATCCGCCCGGAGCGATGAGAAAACGAGCAAGCGTCGCCGGGAGCGCGTGACCGCGACATTCAGCCGCCTTTCCCCGCCGTCCTGGTTGAGCGGGCCGAAATTCATCGACGGCCTGCCGGTCTGATCCGGGCCGTAACCCACCGAGAAGATGATCGAGTCGCGCTCATCGCCCTGCACGTTTTCGAGGTTCTTGACGAACACCGGTTCGGCGACCTCATTGGTGAAGAACCGCTCGATCTGAGGCAGTTCCCGACGCCGGGCGTCGAGCAGGTCCTCGAGCAGCGACTGCTGGGCCTGATTGAACGTGACGATGCCGATCGAACCGTTGGCGCCCGGTTCGCCGAGCATGCGCACCACTTCATCGGCCACGCGCTGGGCCTCGATGCGATTGGTGCGCGATCCGCCGCGGTCGTACACGCCGTCGGGCACGTGGCGGAGCATGACGCCCAGTTCCGTCGAACGCTCCACCGGTGAGGGGAACGTGAGCAGCCGATTCTGGTAGTAGTGGTGGTTCGAGAAGGCGATGAGGCTTTCGTGCCGGCTGCGGTAATGCCAGCGCAGTGGAAGGGCGGGAACGTTGCAGGCGTTGCACTCCTGGAGGATCGATTCCATGTCGTCGACCGCCACGTCCTCGAAGCCGGCCTCGTCGCCGTCGTCGAGGGTGTTGAAGAAGTTCGTGGGCGGAAGCTGCTTCGAATCCCCGACGACGATCACGTTCGCCCCGCGGGCGATCGCGCCGATCGAATCCCACACTGGAATCTGCGAGGCCTCATCGAAGACGACCAGGTCGAACGGCGGCAACTTCGTGTCGAGGTACTGCGCGATCGAGAGCGGACTCATTAAAAGGCACGGCTTGAGCGTCGGCAGCAGGTTGGGCATCAGTTCGATCAGCCGGCGCGTGGGAAGGTGCCGCCGCTTTTTTTCAAGCTCCCGCCGAAGAATGCCCATCTCCGACCGGCTCGACACCGGCGCTGACGTTGCGGGCGCGGAATCCCGCAGTGTGCGGGCGACCACCTGACGCGTCCGGTCGATCACGGCGCGATCGATCAGTCTGAACCGTTCGATCGCCCTGGCGTGGTCGGCGGCGCTGAACTGGCGGATGGCGGGAACGGCGTTCGCCACGGCGCTGAACCACTTTTCGCCGAAGGAGCGCTCAAAGGCGTCGGATAACTGGCCGCGCTGAAGATCGCCGCGCTCGAAACGACCGATGAGGTCGTCGAGTCCGCCGGCTACGGCCTCGTCCCGCGCGCGTCGCCAGGCGCACCAGTCGTTGAGTTCGTGCAGCGCGCCGCCCCAGCGGTCGA
>JBGTFI010000132.1:0-1654 GCA_041747335.1 Phycisphaeraceae bacterium
GTGAAAAAGGGCTGCCGCATCGCGCGGACGCTCCGCGAGATGGGCGTCCGCCCGCACGGCGTCGTGCGCATCGACTCCGCCAGCGGCGTCGAGCAGTGGGCCGCCGACCCGGCGGGCAATCAGAAGCGCATCGCCGAGACCTTCCGACAGGCCGCCGACATCGCCCAGGACCACGGCGAACAACTCGCCGCCGAGGGCGAAATCTGCTGGGGCGGCATGCACAGTTGGAAGCGCATGGTCGAGCTGCTCGAACTGGTCGACCGCCCCGAAACCGTCGGTTTCCAGGCCGACATGGCCCACACCCTGCTCTACCTGCTGGGCGCCAACGCCCCCGAAGACCGCATCCTCCCCAAAGATTTCGACTGGTCCGACAAAAAGACCCTCGACGCGGCGCTCCGCAAGCTCACCGACGCCCTGCGGCCGTGGACCATCGACTTCCACGTCGCTCAGAACGACGCCACCGTCAAAGGCTCTGGCAGCCACGACAAAACCGGCCGCCACTGCCTCGCCACCGACCCCAACGGCAAGCTCGACATCCCCCACCACGCGGGCTTCTGGCTGCGCGACGGACAGGGCCAGCTCACGAAGCGCTTCGACCACATCTGCTGGGACGGGTGCATGTTCCCCAACGAGACCATGCTCAAGCCCAAGACGTGGAACGACATCCTCGCCGAGATGATCGCCGTCCGCGATCAACACGGATGGAAAGCGTAGGGTCCGCTATTGCGGGCCACTCACTAACCCACATCGGGTTGCACTGGCGGCGCAAGAGCTCTCACGGCCGCGTCTCCACATACCCCGGCGAACCGACATCCTGACCGTCAAACACCCCCGTCCGCGTGTTCAGCCGCGCCCCGTGACGCCCCGCTTCCGAGCGCGCCCAGTTTCGGCCGTCATCGTTCTCCTTCGTCGTCAGCTTGCCGGGCAGCAGGTAAATGCTCGGTCCGTCCGGCCGATCACTCGGCCAGTCGCCCTCATCATCGAAGTTCACCTCATCCACCACTTCGCCCGCACCGTTCTTCAGTGTCAGCACCTCGTTCGTCGGTGAAGGATCGTTCGCAAGCCCGTGCAGCCCCGGCCGAAGCCACCCCTTCATGATGACCACCGGCACATCCTCTCCCCACGCCGCCCGAAACCCCTCGACTGTCATCCCATCCGGCGCCAGCACCAGCGCCCGCCCCGGCGGAAGCGCCAGACCGGCCGGCAGGCCCTGCGTCTTGCCGTCTTCATCCTCAAGGTAATACCCGGAGATATCGACGGGATCTTCCCCGCTGTTGTAGATCTCCACCCACTCGACGTGGTTGGGATAACGCTCGTTGCTGTTTGGGTTGTACATGATCTCGGTGATGAGCACTTCGCCGCGGACGGCTGCGGCGACCGTCACCAGGACCAGGAACACAACTCGAAGACATGCCGGAAGCATGGCGAAAGTATACCGAAGCGAGCCGCGACCGTAAGGGAGCGGTTTCCCGGGTGCCATGGGCAAGCTCCGCTTGGCGTGACGGAGCGCGGCAAGTCATGAATCCTCCGAGCGCTGCGATTCAATCATCCGCTCCAGCGCCCGCCAGCCGGCCAGTTGCGCCGGGGTCAGGCTCGCCCGGCCGGTCGTACGCAGACGGTGTTCGACGGCGCGCAGCCATCGCCTCCTGTGCCG
>JBGTFI010000133.1:0-3274 GCA_041747335.1 Phycisphaeraceae bacterium
CTGGGCAACGATACCGGCCCGCGCCACTTCGCCCGCGCGTTCAATGTCCCTCGCGTCACCGTCTTCGGCCCCACCGATCCGCGCTGGACCGACACCACCCACGATGCGGAGCGCATCGTCCGCGTCGAGGTCGAGTGCGGACCCTGCCACAAGAAGGTCTGCCCGCTGGGGCACCTCAAGTGCATGACCCTCGTTTCCGTCGAGATGGTGTACGCCGCGTGCGCCGAACTGCTCGGTTCCCACTCAGGATCCAGATCCGCCATCGCGTGAAGGCCCCGCCGTTACAGGAAGTAGTCCGGCGTTCCCTCATGGACTCGCAGACGGTCAAGCTCCTGGGGGTTGGCGATCAGCGATTCAATCCACCAGTTCACATCGTTGTAGAGGCAGGTCACCTTTTCGCAGGTCGTCGTTGCGTTGAAGTGCGCGATGCGCTCGGCCGTGCGTCGCCGGGTTTGGTCAAAGCCCGCCGCGTCGGCGTTGGCGTGCTTGTCGCCGAGCTGTCCGTGCGGCTGGTTGCGGTAGACCGGGCAGTTGTACAGCCCCAGCGGGCTGAGCACCTGTCGGAAGAACTGCATGTGACACTCGCGCGGCTGGCGGGCAAGACGCGGCGACTGTCCGCGCGTCATCGCCTTGAGCCCGGTGGTCTCGATCACCCGGAACGTGGGTGTCTCAAGCTGTTTGGCAAGCTCAATCTGCTCCACGATTCCCGCGACCACCTGCTTCATCACCTCCTGGCGCGACACCACCCCGATGACCTCCGCGTTGTTCAGCTCGTCACGGGTCAGGAAGGGCTTGAAGGCGATGTACGAAAACCGCGAGTCCCGCGCCAGCGCCGCCGCCCGGGCCATCTCGTGAAGGTTCTCCACGATGTGGGTGTCGTTCACGAACGCCCCCTGCCAGGTGACGATGTACGAAAAACCGATCGTCAGCGCCGGGTTGGCCGCCCGGATCGCCGGCACCAGCTCGCAGATCCGCTCGAGCGTGATCGGCTTCTTGGGCTTGTGCATCTTCTGGAACGTCGCGTCCGTCCCGGCGTCCAGCGACAGGCGCACCCAGTCGTCCTTCTCCAGACAGTCGGCGACCTGGGCGATCTTCTCATTCCCCGCGCCGTTGGAGACGATCGACACCTGCAGACCCAGCGACTTCATGAACCGGATCGTCTCGACGAACTTCGGGTACAGCGTCGGCTCGCCGCCTCCGATCACGATCACCGACCGCAGTCCCTTTCCCGCCATCACCTCCAGAGAAGACAGCAGCTTCTCATGGTCGAACTTGTGCCCCGTGTTGAGGATGTCCATGTCCACGCAGTGATCGCAGGCGTAATTGCACGCCGTGGTGAGGTCCAGGTTGATGGAGACCGGCGCGTGGTCCGGAACCGGAGCATCCCCTTCCTTCCGGCCCGGTCCGCCCAAGGATTCCCGCCTGGCGACCTGCCAACGGACATAGGACCGAAGCGCCTCGATCGCCCCGGGCTGGGCCAGCTTCGAGGCGAAGTCATGGATGTCAGCCAACACAAGAGCCTGATTCGACTCCCCGACCGTTGTCTTCGATTCGACGCCCCCGCCCAGTACCGTCAATGGATGGTCGCTCATCGAGTCGTCTCCTGCCCGGGCACGCACCAGTCGCAGCAGGAACAGACGCTGCCCCACGATCGCATGGCATTCTACCGCCTCAACGCTCTTCCGGCGAAACCAGTCAGCCCATCACCGCTCCAGGAACGCCCGGCCAAGACGTTCAAGGTTGTTCTGAGCCCTAAGAATCCCCTTGACATCGGTTGTCCGCCCCTGTCGGACGCCGTCGATAAACCGCTCCACCACGCCCCGAAGCGGGTCCGCCAGCGGAACCCGGCGATCCCCACTTGCCAGGTACTGGCGGTACTCGGGCAACTCAACCTCCCGGTCCACCCGCGCCCCGTTGATCGCGTACCACGCCGGCCGCGGCGTCCTCGCGCATCGAGTCAGATGCAATGCGGCCTCCATCTCGCCCCGCTCGTGGCGATAGCGGCACCTGATCGTGAGACTTTCCGATGTCACAGTCTGAAACCGAATCGCGGTCACCTCGCCCTGGCCGCCCAGTGCCGACAACATGCTCAGAAAGTGCGGCGCGGCATCGGGAATCATCTCCAGCCCAGTCGTGATAGGGCTAAGCCCCATCTCAAACCGCTCGACCACTTGCCCACGCTGCCGCGGGTGGATCTCAAAGAACGCCTCCAGGGTCTCAGGCCACTGCGCGACAACTTCCAGCAGAAGTGATTGGGAAGCAAACCGCTCGACCGCGCGAGCGACTGGATCAGGATCATCAGGCTTCAAGCTCTCCCGCCACGTCAGCGGCTTTTCACACAAACAGTGCAATCCAGCCTCGGCCGCCGCGCAAAGATGTTCCACGTGGAACACGTAGGGCGAACAGACCGCCACGGCGTCAGGCCGCTCCCGTTCGATCGCCTCATAAACGCTTGTATAACCTCGACATTCATCGTCCAGGACCCCCGCAAGCCCCGCCAGAGCCTCCGTCACCGACGGCTCACTGGTCCCGACGATCCCGCACACCGTCGCCCCCGAACGGACAAACCACTCCGCAATGAACCTACCGGTTCCCTGCTTCGCCCGCCGGGCCCCGATGACAATCACCCGCAAAGGCGATCCGATGCCGTCCTCGTGCGGGGTGCAAGCCATGCGAGGGGGATTGTAAGTCAGGGCGTGGCTTGGGTTGCCTGGAAGCGCCGTCGCCTTACCCCCTCACCTGTCCCTCGCCCCACACCACCCATTTGTAGGTGGTCAGGTCCGCCGCCCCCATCGGTCCGCGCGCGTGGAGCTTGTCCGTGCTGATGCCGATCTCCGCGCCCAGCCCGTATTCGCCCCCGTCGCTGAAGCGCGTGGAGCAGTTGACGAAAACGTTGGCGGAATCGACCGCCTCGACGAACCGGCGCGCCGCGCCGATGCCGCGCGTCACGATCGCATCGGTGTGCTTCGACCCGTAACGGTTGATGTGATCGACCGCCTCCTCAAGATTCTCAACGATCCGCGCGGCGATGATGAGATCCAGATACTCGGCCGACCAGTCCTCCTCGGTCGCCGGTTTCGCCATCGGAAGGTAGGCGCGCGCGGCGTCGTCGGCGCGGATTTCGACGTTCCGCGCCGCCAGTGCCTCGCCGATGCGCGTCACGAGCCCCCGTTTCGCCGCGGCCTGGTGGAAGAGGATCGTCTCGGCCGCGTTGCACACGCCCGGGCGCTGGGTCTTGGCATTGATGCAGATGTCAAGCGCCATGTCATCATCG
>JBGTFI010000134.1:0-3317 GCA_041747335.1 Phycisphaeraceae bacterium
GGAACACGTGTTCGCGGTGGTGAAGCGGTTGTGGGGCTTCAGCCAGGTGCGCTACCGGGGCTTGGGCAAGAACGCCAACCGCAGCTTCGTGGTGCTGGGGCTGGCCAATCTGTACCTGGCGCGTGCCCGTTTGGCGGGATAGTTGTGCCTGCGGCAGGCGGGCTGATGCCAAAGGGCATCAGCCATCAACGCAAACGCGCTCCAATACGCCTGATGACGGACGGTTTTGATGTCATCAAGCGCAAACTTTTTTGGCTTTACTTGATCAGCGTTGCCTTAAATCGAAACGGTTGGAGAGAAAGGTATGGAGTGCTTGATGAATGTTGCCGTGTGCCGTCGCCTTGCCGTGCTGCTGCTGTTGACGATCTCGGGACTGGCCTTGGCAGCGCCTGCGACCTATGGTGGCGTGGCTGCCGTTCGGACCCTGCCCAGCAATGGCGCGAGCGCTGCGAGCAACCCCGACACCGAGAGCGACATCACCGATATCAACCCTGTGCTCGTCATTGGGCAGTACTCAGGGCCCGCGCTGTGGAAGGTCAGCAAGGGCGACAACACGTTGTGGATCCTTGGTACGGTGTCGCCGGTGCCCAAGGGCATGGACTGGTATTCGCCACAAGCCGAGAGCGTACTGGCGCAGGCACAGGAGGTTATTGGCGCGCCGGGAGGTTTCCAATTCCGCACGGGCAGCATGTTGAAGATGACGTTTGCGGTCCCAACGCTGATGCGCGCGCGCAAGAATCCCGACGGCAAGACCTTGCGCGATGTGCTGCCGGCGGATGTCTATGCGCACTGGTCGGCGCTCAAGCCGATGTACCCGGGCAGCGACAAGGCGGTCGAGCAATGGCGGCCGGTGTTCGCGGCCGGACACCTGCACCAGTTGGCGCTCAGGCGCTCGGGCTTGGCCGACGGTACCGGGGTTGGAAAGCGTATCTCCGAGCTGACCAAGGCGCGCAGGATCAAATACACCTCGATCTTGATCAGTGCTGAAGTCAAGGACCCGAAAGGCTTGGCGAAGTCGTTTGCGCGTGCCGAACTGGACGACGTGCAGTGCTTCCGCAGCGTGCTCGAGCGCATTGAGCTGGATGTTGCCAACGCCGCGCAGCGCGCCAACGCCTGGGCCAGCGGCAACATTGCGGAGCTGACGCGGCTGTTCCGGCTCGGCGATGGAACGCCCTGCTTCGACGCCCTGGCCAATACCGAGGCGGCGCGGTCGCTGGGGATAGACGATGCCGTGGCACGCGGTCAGCAGCTGTGGCTGCAGGCGGCCGAATCAGCGCTGGCGGCCAACCACACGACTTTCTCGACCCTGCCGGTGGGCGAGCTGCTGCTGCCACGGGGCCTGCTGGCGCGCTTGCAGGCAAAGGGTTATGAGGTCACGGCGCCGGAGTAGGGGGCGGTCGCCCAAGCAGGCGCTGGACGGCGCGCAGGTTTCGCGTCCTCCGATAGATCAACGAAGCCTTGGTCCGGCGCATGGTGTGAGTTCGATACGAGGCGCCGTCCAGACCGATGGAATCCAGCCACCCATGGACGATCCGCGCGTACTGCCGGGTCGAGAGGTGGGGTGACCGGTGGAGACGGCTGGGAAACAGAAAGTCGGTGGCTGACAGGCGTGCGGTTGAGATCCAGGTCGCTAGCGAATCCCGTGTTTGCTCGGTGATCTCGAACTGGACCGGTCGGCCAGTCTTCTGCTGCACCACGAGCGCTCGCGAGCACACACGCGTCCCATGTGCGATGTCCGCGACGCGCAACTTGACGAGATCGCAAGCCCTGAGTTTCGAATCAATCGCGAGGTTGAACAGGGCCAGATCCCGCGTCTTGCGGCCCAACTGCAGCCTCACTCGAATGGCCCAGATGTCCCTGATCTTGAGGGGCGCCTTCTGACCGATCATCTTGCCCTTGTTCCAGGGGGCGGGCTTGGCGGTGGGGGCTTCGGTGTTCATGAGATGTCCTTTCGGGACTCTGATGGTTGCGCCCTGCGGCTGAAGGGACGCGGTCCGACCCGAAGCGGACATCGCGAGAGCCGTGGCTTGCCGGCAGGGACCTGGCGCTCCATAATGAACCACCATAAGAGATGGATCTTGCCCATGCGCCACGCCGTCCTGCTCCTGCTCCTGGCCTCCTTCGGTGCGAGCGCCGTCGTCATTCGTGACGACATCCCGGACCTGCAGTATCGAATGGCCGCATCCGAGTTCCCGGCGCTGGCCGATATGCCCGGCGAGAGCCACGGAGTCCTCATCGCGCCACGGTGGGTCCTGACTGCGGCGCATTCGGTCAGCCGGCAGCACGCCGTGGACGTGGTCGTCGGCGGCGGCACCCCCCGTGCCGTGCGCCACGTTTTCATCCATCCGGGCTTCAAGAAGCCTCCTCAGGAGATGATCGACTCCGCACTCACGTCGGGCGATTGGGAGGCCTTCTTTGAATTCATGGCGTCTTCCGACGACATCGCGTTGATCCAGCTTGCCGAGCCGGTACTGGACGTCGCGCCGGCGCGGATTTACAACGGCGCTACATTGGGGAAGCTCGTCCGGATCATGGGGCGGGGTGCGACGGGGACAGGAGTGACGGGGCACCACCTGCATGCTCCGCAGCGGACCGACCTTCGTCATGGCTACAACAAGATCAGTATCTCGGAAGGCCGATGGATCGGATATGGCTTCGACAAGCCGCCGAACGCGCTTCCTCTCGAGGCGTCGACCGGCAGTGGCGACAGCGGCGGTCCAATCCTGGTCGAAGTAGGTGACGAATGGCACGTTGCGGGCATCATGGCGTGGAAGCGTGGAGTGGTCACCGGCACGGAGCCACACCCCGGCAGGTACGGGGAGACAGTTTATAACGTCAGGCTGGGGAACTACGCCGACTGGATTGAAAAGACGATCGCGGACGGCGGCGCTTCCGGGGCCACCCGTTGATCAACGCGACCTAGCCCGGTTGTAACGCCCGACGGGGCAACTTCCGCTCTTGGCCGATACCACCCATCCGAAACGACAAAGGGCGCCATTGGCGCAACAGGCGGGTCGCGCTCGCACCCGGATGAGCCTGTTCGCGTGTGGTCGTCATTGGGCGCACGCAATCAACGTAGGGTGGGCCGGGACACACCCTACGTGCCACGGCGATGGAAGTAGACCTGCTCCGCCGCCCAGCGCAGCGGCGCGGTGCCCAGCATCAGGTTGATCGGCCAGTCCATCTGCGCGCGGTCGAACATCCAGCGCAGCGCACGCTTGGTGCGGAAGCTTGGCACTGCGTGCGCTGCCACCTGCTCCGGCGGCGGACCATGCCCGTGGGCGTGCTGCGCTATGGCTTCACCGACGGTCCAGCCG
>JBGTFI010000135.1:0-5122 GCA_041747335.1 Phycisphaeraceae bacterium
AGTCGGCCGTCCGCCGCGTCGCTCACCGAGCAGCAGCCCTGGCGGTTTCCCTTCCCCGCCGGGTCGCAGGCGGCGTCCCCCAGCCCGGCGTCCGGCGGTTCGACGGATTCCTCGCTTCCCAGGCGCATGAAGCACCCAACCACATCGTAGCCCTGCTCGAGCAGCAGCAGGGCCGCGACGGAACTGTCCACGCCGCCGCTCATGGCGACGACGATCTTCTTTCTTGTCCCGGTGGCGGGGTTCATTGGCGGTATTGTAGTCCGGGGGCGCGGGGGTCGGGGGGGAGGGTGGAGCCGACGCCGGGTGCCATGGGCAAGGCTCTGCTTGCCCGTGAATGTGCCGTCGTCGGGTGGCATGGTCAAGCTTCCTGCTTGACCATGTCGGGGCTCACCGAAAATACCTCAACATCTCAATCCACCGATCCCGGGTGCCGTCCGAACATGGTCAAGCTCCGAGGACTCCGCTTGACCATGCCACCCGTCGCAGGTCGGACCATCCCATCTGCGGGAAAAAACACGCCCCGCGCTGCAACATTCGGGGTTCCATTCGTCGTATATAATGGGCCTCGCGTCCATTCTCCGGGGCGCGTCCTCGTGGGGCGCGTCGGGATGTGACGTTTTTTCTCCAGAGCCAACTTCAGCAAGGAGCCGATTCATGGGAATGAACCTGATTCACGCGACGGCGCGACGACAAATGAGCGTGGTGCTGGCGGTGTGCGTGATCGCGCTGAGCGCGGCGGCGGGGCGTGCCCAGACGGCCCTGGAAGCCCTGCGACTGGCCCCCGGAAGCGCGGACCTGGTGGTTTTGATTCCGAGCCTCAACCGGGTCAATCAGAAGCTGGCGATGGTGAACACGGAGATGGGGTTCAACTTCCCCGGGGGGGAGGACATGGTCGGGCAGCTTCGCCAGTCGTTCGGGCTGGAAGAGGGCATCGACCTGGATAAGCCGTTGCTGGTGGTGGTGACAGGGCTGGCGCAGGCGATCGAGAACGACACCGAACCGCTGGCCATGGCGGTGGTTCCGACGACGGACTACGCGGCGTTCGCGCAGTCGCTGGGGGGCAACCCGCAGGAGAACGTGTCGCAGGTGGAGCTTCCCAACGGTGAGCTGGGATTCGTGCGCAAGAGCGGATCGTACGCGGTGGTGAGCATGGATCGGCCGTCGGTCGAGGGGTACGAGGCGGCGGGGGCGGGCGGGGCGCTGGCCGGTGGGCTGGGCAAACTCGGCGGGCAGTACGCCTCGCTGGGGGACGCGATGGTGCTGGTGAATCTGCGGGCGCTGGCGGGGACGATCCAGTCCAAGCTGGCTGAGGGTAGGAAGCAGATGGACGCGGAGTTCGCCAATGCCGACCCCGACGCGATGGGCGGGATGGACCCGGCCTCGATCAAGGCGATGGTGGGCGCGTACATCGACGCGGTGGAGAAGGTGGTGCGCGACGCGGCGACCGCGACCCTCTCGGTGGACGTGACCGAGAAGGGCGCGGGGCTTTCGGCGACGGTGCAGTTCCAGGATGACAGCGAGATGGCGAAGGTGTGCTCGACGCCCAAAGGCGGCCCGTCGATGCTGAACATGCTTCCGAATCAGCCGTACCTGATCGCCTCGAGCTTCGACCTTGAGGGCAGCGGGGTGATGAAGTTCTTCATGGATCTTCTGAGCGCGATCCCCGACGGCGATCAGCCGCTCTTCAAGATGCTCAAGCAGAACATTGCGATGATGGACTCGGTCCAGGGCATGGCGCAGACGATGCTGGCGCCGCAGCAACTGAACCTGATGGGCGGGGGGATGTTCACGGCGGTGACGGTGGTCAAGACCGCGGACGGCGCGGGGTACTTGAAGAAGTACGCGCAGTCGCTCAGGGACATGAACGGGCTGCAGATTCCGCTGGGGCCGCTGCCTAACGGTCAGCCGGGGACGATGACCTTCTCGTCGCAGTACACGGAGAACGCGATGACGGTGGACGGGGTGCGGGTGGACCAGTACGGGCTTTCGTACCAGTTCCCGCCGGAGATGATGGAGATGATGGGCCCGATGGCGCCGCTGGTGATGGCGCTGGGGATGGGCGGTCAGCAGGGCTACATCGCCTCGACGAACAACCACGTGGTGATGACGACTTCCCTGGATGCGCAGGTGGTGAACGGGGCGCTGGCGGCGGTGAAGGCGGGCAACGGGCTGGGAAGCCGCGGCGAGTTCGCGCAGATCCGCGAGCACCTGCCCAGTGCGCCGCACGGGGAGATGTACCTGTCGGTGAGCGGGGTGATGGACACGGTGAACAAGTTCATGCAGATGTTCGGTCAGCCGGCGCTGGCGGCGCCCGCGGACCTTCCGCCGGTGGCGTTCTGGGTGAGCATCGAGGAGGGAGGACTGGCCAAGCGGCTGTACGTGCCGATGCCGGTGGCGCAGTTCATCAAGGACCTGGCGGAGATGGCGCCCGCCATGATGGGCGGTCAGGGCGGGGGCGGTCAGGCTCAGCCTCAACCTCAGCGTCAGGATCCTTCGGGGCCGCCGCCGGCGCCGTTTTGATTCGTACCGGGAATCGAGGGTGGCTGGGGGTCGCCGCGGCGATCGCCAGCCACCCGGCGAGATTGCACGAGCGAGAGCGAACCGGGGCGGCGCAAAGCCTCTGCCCCAGCCACCCGCCGCCGCTCGTCACACCCCGCATTGCTCCGCGTTCGTGGTGGGTCTATGATCGCCGCTGAAATGAGCACCAGCGGCGAAAAAGTGAACATTCTGATTCTCGGTTCGGGCGGGCGCGAACATGCGCTGGGATGGAAGCTCAAGCAGTCGAAGCGGGCGGGGCGGATCTTTTTCGCCCCCGGAAACGGGGGGACCATCGGGTTGGGTGAGAATGTCGATCTGTCGATCGAGCCGGTGAACACGAAAAACGCCGATGCGATCGACTACTTCTGTCGTCACAACGATGTGAAGCTGGTGGTGATCGGGCCTGAGGATCCGCTGGCGGGCGGTCTGGCGGATCGGCTGGAGAAACCCGGGCGGTGGGTCTTCGGTCCGAAGCAGGCCGGGGCGCGGCTGGAGGGCGACAAGGCGTACGCGAAGCAGCTCATGCGTGCGGCGTCGATCCCGACGGCTGAGGCGCGGATCTTCAGGAACGCGGAGGCGGCGCTGAGCTATGTGGAGGCGCACGAGACGCCGGTGGTGGTCAAGGCTTCGGGTCTGGCCAAGGGCAAGGGGGTGATCGTGTGTGACGACGCGGCGCAGGCGTCGGCGGCGGTGCGTTCGATCATGGAAGATCGTGCTTTCGGGGAGGCGGGCGCGACGGTGGTGATCGAGGAGCGTCTGGTAGGTCAGGAGATGTCGGTGCTGGCGCTGGTGGACGGGCGCAACATCTTTGTGCTGGATCCGGCGCAGGACCATAAGCAGGCATATGAGGGCGATCAGGGGCCTAACACCGGGGGGATGGGCGCTTACACGCCGACGCCTCTGGCGGATGAGAAGCTGCTGGCGCTGATCGAGCGCGAGGTGCTGGTGGCGATCGTGGACGCGATGCGGCGCGACGGGGTGGAGTTCAAGGGGGTGCTGTACGCGGGTCTGATGCTGACGGCGGGCGGCCCGAAGGTGCTGGAGTTCAACTGCCGTTTCGGGGATCCGGAGATTCAGGCGCTTTTGATGCGGCTGCGGGGCGATCTGGTGGAGATCATGATCGCGACCGCGGAGGGACGTCTTGATGAAGTGGAGATCGGGTGGGATCCGCGCTGCTGCTGCTGCGTGGTGATGGCCAGCGGGGGTTATCCGGGTGATTACGAGAAGGGCAAGGTCATCAAGGGGATCGAGGAGGCGGAAAAGCT
This sequence comes from Phycisphaeraceae bacterium, assembly GCA_041747335.1. Lineage (GTDB taxonomy): Bacteria > Planctomycetota > Phycisphaerae > Phycisphaerales > Phycisphaeraceae > JBGTFI01. The sequence goes on from JBGTFI010000135.1 coordinate 3,804, forward strand.
CTTCCCCGGTGAGGTGAAGGTGTTTCACGCGGGGACGAAGAAAGAGCGCAGCGGAGCGCTGGTGACCGCGGGGGGCCGGGTGCTGAACGTCTGCGCGCTGGGAAGCGACCTGCGCGAGGCGCAGGAGCGCGCCAACGCCGCGTGTGAACGAATCACATTCGAGGGGGCTTTCTACCGGAGGGATATCGGGTGGCGGGTCTTAGCAGGGTGCAGGGTGTAGGGTTTGGGGTGTTGTGGGTTGTGGGTTTTGAGTTTTTTGGGGGATCAGGCGGCCTGGCGTTTTATGGCGGGTTCGGGGCGGCCGGGGAGGCGCAGGAGGCGCTTGTAGAGGGCCTTCATTTTTTCCATGCGCTTCTGGAAGGAGTACTTGAGTTCGATGCGCCGGCGGGCGCGTCGGCCGAGTTCGGCGCGCCTTCCGCCGCTGACGATGAGAGGGAGGACGTGATCGGGCCAGTGTTCTTCGCGGATGGGGTCGAGGAGGACGCCGCAGCGACCCTTGTCGAGCAGTTCGCGCAGGCCGCCCACGTCGGCCGCGGCGACGGGCAGTGACATGGCCATCGCCTCCAACGCCGCGTTGGGAACGCCCTCGCGGTGGCTGGGGACGAGCAGGGCGTCCATCATTTCGTAGAAGGGTCGGGGATCGGGCTGATGCCCCCACCAGCGGACGGCGTCGGCGACGCCCAGTGCGCGGGCGAGGGCGCGGAGGTTTTCTCGTTCAGGGCCGTCGCCGACGATGTGAAGCTGGACATCGTCGCGCTTGGCGCGGAGGTCGCGGAGCAGGCGCAGCGCGCGATCGACGCCTTTTTCGCGGCTGAGTCGGCCGACCACGCCGATGACGCGATCCTCGGCGGGGATGTTGCGATCGCGGCGGAGGGCCTGTCCGACGCCGGTTCGGCCGTACGCGCCCGGATCGATGGCGTTGGGGATGATGACGATGCGGCGCGGTTGGACGCCGTGGAGCATGAGGTCATCGGCGACCTGGGCGCTGACGGCGACGACGCGGTCGTAGCGGCGCAGGCACCAGTGGTCGACGCGGTGATAGAGTCTTGAGCGGAAGTCGCAATCGACCCATCCGTGGGCGGTGCTGATGAGCTTCATCGGCCTGAGGCGGCGCAGGAGGACGCCCAAGGCGTTGGACTTGTGGTCGTGGGCGTGCCAGATGGTGACGCGCAGGTTGCGGCAGAGCGCGAGCATCGCGGTGATGGTTCGCGGGTCGATCGGCCCGCGCTCGCTGACCTCGTGGAGGGGGCACTGCCAGGCGGCGGCTTCGCGGCGGATGGCGTTCATGACGGCGTCGCCTGGGGGATGGATGTAGGCGG
>JBGTFI010000136.1:0-7105 GCA_041747335.1 Phycisphaeraceae bacterium
GCTTGCCGTCAACGAGCCCTTCGGGAGGGTTGGGGGGGTGAGGACCGCGCCCGCATCGGTCGCCTTACGTCTCGTTCCGTGCGGCGGTGGTGGATGGGTGGCGCGGCCATAGGGGTCCGGGGTTGCAGTGGCCGGCGCGCCCCGATGGCGTGCTCCAAGCTCCGCGCCGGCCAAGCCCTTCCGGAACTGCACGCCATCTTTGACCCTTCCCCGCCGCGCGCGGCGGTCGCCTGTGTTGCCGGCCGGCAGAGTTCCTCCGCCGATCCAGCCCGATTGGTCTACAGCGTCCACGGTGCCCGCATCGGCTGCTTCACCACCCGGTTGGCTTCCTCATCGTTCTGGAATTGCTGCTTCACGGGGTCGTAGTAGAGCTTTCGGCCGGTGCGGATGGCGATGTTCGCCAGGTTGTGCAGGCAGCACGAGCGGTGGCCGTTCTGCTCGTTGAGCGCGAACTTCTTGCGCGTCTTTACGCACTCCTCGAAGTCGGTGTTCATCGGTTCGGGCTGGGGGAGGGAGCGGACGGCCTCGGCCAGGTCCGGCGGGTCGGTGCGGAAACCGCGGTAGAGCTTGCCCTTGGGGCCTTCGATGTAGGGCTGGCCTTCGGGATCCATCTCGCCCCACTCGCGGGATTCGAGGATGATCTCGCACCCGTCATCGTAGCGCATGGTGACTTTGCCCCATCCCCCGGCCGCGTCGGGGTGCTGCGGCCAGGGGGCGTAGGCTTCGATCTCGACGGGGCTGGTGTGGTCCTTGCCCAGGAGGTACTGGACGGGGTCGAGGTAGTGCTGGCCCATGTCGGCCAGCCCTCCGCCATCGTAGTCCCAGTACCCCCGGAAGGTTCCGTGGGTGCGGTGGGGATGGTAGGGCTTGTAAGGCGCGGGGCCCAGCCACATGTCATAGTCGAAGTGGGCGGGGACGGGCTGGGGGATGAGGTCGGTTCTGCCTGACCAGTAGAGCTTGAAGTCGAAACCCGTGTCCCGGCTGACGCGCACGCGCAGCGGCCAGCCGAGCAGGCCGCTTTCCACGAGCTGCTTGATGGGTTTCGCGGTCGAGCCGAAGCCGTACAGCCCGCCCTCGAAGCGGAACCAGGTGTTGAGGCGGTAGATACGGCCGTATTTTTCGACGGCGGCGGCCGCGACGACACCCTCGTGGATGGTGCGGCTCATGGGTTTTTCGCACCAGATGTCAAAGCCCGCCTGGGCGGCGGCGACGGTCATCAGGGCGTGCCAGTGCGGCGGGGTGCAGATGTGGATGATGTCGATCTCGCGGTGCTCGAGCACCCGCCGCCAGTCGGCGTAGCCCTTGACCGGTCCGCCGACTTCCTGAACCTTGCGGGCCAGGTGATTGGCATCCGGGTCGGCCACGGCGATGGTGCGGATCGGCCCACCGGGCTGGTTCGGCCTCATGTGCGCGCCGCTGTAGCTGATGCCCCCGCAGCCGATCACGCCGTGGGTGACCGTCTCACTGGGCGGCGTCTGCCCCTGCCCCAGCACGTGCCGCGGCACGATGTGAAACATCCCGACCCCCGCGGCCGCGGCCGCGGCGGAAGTCTGGAGAAAGCGGCGGCGGGTGGGTTTTAAAGGGGTGGGAGAGGTGGTGCGCATGGGGTGGCTCCGGTCATGCGGGGGGATGAGGGGGAGTATAGCGGAAGGGCAGGTGGATGGGCGCCACCTACACGTCGATCATGGCGATCATCAGACCGAAGAAGAACCACAGGCCAAGGCCCATGAAGAAGAGCATGAAGCGCTCGATGCGTGGAATGGCGCGGCGAAAACCGCGGATGATGAGTGCAATTGCAAGGGCGGCGAACGTGGCGAAGAAGCCCAGAGAGATGATACCGGCGAGGGCGTTCGCGAGGGTGAGCTCAATGGGGCGCGAGGGGAACAGGTACACCGGCCAGAGATCTGATTCCAACACTTTTGCGACGATGCCCTCGATCGGCAGGCCGAGGCCGGCGAAGAACAAGAACAGAGGCAATTGGAAGATGAGGTAGACGATGGCCAGGCAGCAGAGCGATTCGCGAAGGTCATGCCGTGGGGTCATCGTGGTGTTCCGGAATCTGGTTTGATTGTAGGAGGGGAAACCGCTTGCTTACGCGCGCGGCTCGTTGCGGGTGTGCAAGGAGTGGTGGAGCATCACATGCCCACGAGGACGAGGGCATGGCACGCGGGTGTGGCCCGGCTTTCAGCCGGCCGGTGTCGGCTCCACCGCCACGGCGGTGTCGTATGGCCCCGTTCCCGACGGTGATGTTTCGCGGTCTTTCTCGATCCGGCCCATCTCCTGGGCGGACTCAACCCGCACCGGCGGCGAGGACGCTTTCGGCGCCGGACCGTGATCTCGACGGGGTTCGCGGGTGACCTGGTGCTGATGTGCAGACGAAGGGGCCTTCTTCGGTTCCAGCCGCTCGGAGGACGGTTTGGGCGCTGCGTAGGCTGTGGCGCTGTAGATGATGATCGGCCGATGGGTCATGTCCAGGTCCGCGCCGTCACGAACCGGGCGGATGACGAGTTGTCGATACGGCTGAGGACGCACAACGCGTGGCGTGGGGGAGAGTGCTTCGCCGGTGCTCAGCCGGGGGCGCTGTCCCGGCTGCTGACCGAGCCGATGTTCGGGGCGGGTGTCGAGTCTGTTTCTGCCGGTCACCAGGTCGGCGATCGCCGGGTTCAGGTTCCGGCTGTGGTCGAGCTGAACGGGGGCCTGCGGCGGTCTCTGGCGAACCGGGGGCAATGCAGCAGCCGGGGCGGTGGTGATGGCACCACTTCCGCGGCCGGGTCGTGCCTGATCCCGGATGAGGCTGTGCTGCCGGCGCAGGTCGATGCGGTGCTGGAGCGTTCGGACGTGGTGGCCGCGGGGATGGTCAGCGCTCTTGAGAGGGGCCTGAGCGCTGCTGAAAGCCACCGGCCCGAGGGTTATGGTCACCGCGGTCAGCAGGGCTGGGAGAATCAGGGCGCAGCGGCGCATGTCGCGTCTCCTTGTCCGTGGGGCGCGGGGACTTGAATCGCCGGGTGTGGCCGCCTCTGACCATTATACCCGTATGGTCCTGGATCGTTCCCTCCATGATACGTGTACGTGGAGAACAATGGCGCGGAACTGGCCGGCGCGGCGGGGCGGGTTTATCATCCAAGTGGGTGATGCGCCCTTAGGGACCGGCGGCGGGATCGAAATGGAATAACCGGGGGCCGTGTCCGATTGGCATTCACGTCGCATCGCCCGCGGGGGCCCGCGCCCGGACGCGACGGCGCTCAGGAGTGACCCATGCGCACCATCCATCGCGGCTTCACCCTCATCGAGCTGCTGGTGGTGATCGCCGTCATCGCGCTGCTGACGGCGCTGCTCCTGCCGGCGCTGGGGCAGTCGAAGGAGGCGGCCAGGCTGTCCCAGTGTCTGAGCAACGTGCGGCAGTTGTCGATCGCCACGAGCTCCTACATCGCCGACCACGAGGAGATGACCCCCGCCGCGACGTTCAACAACGCCGGGACGAACTCCCCAAAATCCAGCGGCGCCAAGCCCGGGACGATACGGGGCGATGGCCTGCCCGTTTGGGACTCGATCGGCAGCGTGTTCGAGCCTTACCTCGCGGGCAGCATCGAGGACAAGTGGCGCTGCCCCAGCGCCAAAGAGCTTTACCTGGATAAGAGTGACCCACTGGATGACGATGCGTGGGAGCTCGGCGGGAGCAATCCGCTCAGCGGGACCGGGCCCGACGATGTCTTCATTCCCAATTACTTCTATATGTCCACGGCCACATGGATCAGGAACCCCCCCAATCAGTCCTGGTTTCCGCAGGTCTGGTCGACGCGAAACATCGCCAACCTGCGTGTGGGGTCGTTGGGGCTTCCTGATTCGGAGCTGGTGGCCCTGCTCGATGAGAGCACCAGCCACCATACCAACAGCACGGACATCTACGGCCGCTACGCCGCGGGCATCAGGGCTCAGGACAGATCGAACTTCGCGTTCGTCGATGGACACGCCGCGACGCAGACTTTCACGGACCTGAGCGGGTATCTCAGTTCGCTGTCCAGGCGTATTCCGCAGTCGCAGTTCGGGATCGACTTCACCAGAACTCCCGCCTGGGACGTCGCCGATGTGATGCCGCAGCCGCTACGATGACCCGGGGAGCACCTGTCAGCGGCACGATCCCGATCCCTCTCAGGACCCTCTCGACCATGAACCCATCGACGCAGATCGACACCCAGCCGGATTCCCCCTGGCTGGACCTCGAAGATCCTGGCCGCATCGAGTCGCTCATGCGCCGCCTCGGCTGGCTGGAACTCGGCGAGACGATCGAGCGATGCGCACGTGCCGGCGAGGGCAACATGAACCTTACACTGCGCATCGACACAAACCGCAGGTCGGTCGTTCTCAAGCAGTCCCGGCCGTGGGTGGAGAAGTACGATCACATCGCAGCGCCGGTCGATCGCATCGCGTTCGAGCACCGTTTTTATCAGCGCATCGCTGACATTCCCGAAGTCGCGCGATCCATGGCGGCCGTACTGGGATTCGACGCCGCCACCCACGTGATGCTGCTCGAACATCTCCCCGAGGCGCGCGATTTCACGGACATGTACCGGGGCGCACCGATGTCGGACGCTGACCTGCGCGACCTGGCGGGCTTCGCCCGGGCGCTGCACGATGCGACGCAGGGCCGGCCCGACCCGGCTTTCGCCAACCGGGCGATGCGCGCGCTCAATCACGAGCACCTCTACCGACTGCCGCTGGTTCCCGACAACGGGCTGCACCTGGACCGCTTCGAGCCGGGGCTGGATGCCGCGTCGCAAGCGCTCAAGGAGGATGCCCGGTACGTCGCCATGGTTCATGAGACGGGCCGGCGCTATCTGGCAGACGGCGGGTGCCTGCTGCACGGGGACTACTTTCCGGGGAGCTGGCTGCGCACGCCGCGCGGGCCTCGGGTGATTGACCCTGAGTTCTGCTTCTATGGTGATCGGGAGTTCGATGTGGGGTGCGCCACGGCGCACCTGACGCTGGCGCGGCGGGGTGGTATGATCAGGAAGTTCATCGAGGCGTACGGCGGCGATGCGCTGGATCATGGCCTGGTTGCAAGGTATGCCGCGGCGGAGGTGATGCGCCGGTTGATCGGGGTGGCGCAGCTTCCGTTGGGGGACAGCCAGCCGTCCGGCACAGCCGGACCTACACACGGCGCCCGTGGCACCCGATTCCGCGCTGGGCTTCTCGATCGCTCCCGCCAGGCCATGCTGGCTGAGTCCCTTGAAAGTCTCATGTTATGCGAATGAAACCCGCCCTCTTCGTCGCGCTGTTCGTCACGTTTCTAAGCGGCACAATCGCTCGAGCGCAGGAACAGGTCGTTCACGATGTCTGGCTCGATGTCGATTGCGCCACGGGCATCGGGGAGATCGACGACGGGCTGATGCTGATTCAGGCGTTTCACTCGCCGGAGCTGAACATACGTGGGGTGAGCAGCGTGTTCGGGAACACGCGCCAGCCGTACGCGCACAACCTGGCGCACAACATTGTCAGCACGTTCGGTCCGGCGGGGATGAAAGTCCACCTGGGCGCGGCGTCGGGCGAAGACTTCGGCGTGGAGAACGACGCGGTACGGGCGATGGCGGCGGCGCTGGCGGAGAGCCCGATGGTGATCGCGGCGGTCGGTCCGGTGACGAACGTCGGGACGCTGGTGAAGCTGCACCCGGAGCTTCACGGGCGGATCCAGAGCATCATCGTGGTCGCCGGCCGGCGGCCGGGGCAGCGGTTCATCACCACGGAGCAGAGCAAGAAGACGTTCCCGCGCGACTTCAACTTCGAGAGCGACGTACCGGCCATGCAGGCCATCCTTGATACGGACATTCCGCTGGTGCTGGCGCCGTGGGAGGTGTCGTCAAAGGTGTGGATCACGCGGGAGGACATCGCTTCCCTGCGCAGCCGGGGGGAGACGGGCGCGTTCCTCTATGCGACGAGCCACCATTGGCTTGAGCGCTGGGAGGAGCTTCGGGGCATCTCGGCGTTCAACCCGTACGATTCGCTGGCGCTGGGGTGGCTGACGCACCCGCGGATGATGCAGTGGATGAAGGTGGACGTGGCGATCGAAGAGGGTCCGGACGAGCGGGCCACGGAGGCGGAGCAGGCGGCCGGGGCGACCAAGCCGTATCTGCACGTGCGGGCGAGCGATTCGCCGCGGCGCGAGGCGGTGTACATGCACACGCCGGATGAGCGTTTCAAGGGGGTGTTGATGGAAAGGCTGGGGGGGAGGTAGCCGCGCTCTCGCGGGGATGCTTCAGACGTTCACTTCCGATCCTTAATGCGCCTCGGGCGGCTTTGTCGGTCCCTCTGGGTTCATGCTCGGCGCAAACCACCTGTACAACGCCGGCAGCACCAGGAGTGTGAGGATGGTCGAGGAGACCAGGCCGCCGATGACGACGGCGGCGAGGGGTCGCTGGACCTCGCTGCCGGTGCCGGTCGCCAGAAGCAGCGGCACGAGGCCCAGCGCGGTGGTGGTCGCGGTCATGAGAACGGCGCGGAGGCGCAGCGCGGCGCCCTTGACGCTGGCATCCTCGATGGGCCTTCCCTCGGCGACAAGCTGGTTCAGGCAGGAAACCAGCACCATGCCGTTCTCGAGTGCGATACCGAAAAGCGCGATGAAGCCCACGGAAGCGGGCACGGAGAGGTTTTCATCGAGCAGCCACAACCCCAGCACCCCACCGACGAGCGCCAACGGAATGTTGAGCAGGATCAGCGCGGTACTCCGTAGCGACTTGAAGCTGCTGTAGAGCAGCAGGCAGATCGCAAGGAGCGTAACGGGCACGACCAGGGCCAGTCGCTTGTTGGCCTCCTGCTGCAGGCGGAACGCGCCGCCCCAGGTGGTGAAGTAGCCCGGAGGCAGGGTGATGTCGCGGTCGATGGCGGCGCGGGCATCCTCGACGAATGAGCCGATGTCGCGGCCGACGACGTTGGTCTGGATGGTGATGAAGCGCTGCGTGTCTTCACGGGTGATCTGGCGCGGGCCGGTGATGCGGGAGATCTCGGCCAGTTCGGCGAGCGGGATGCGCGATCCGGCCGGCGAGGGGATGAGGATGTCGCCGATCGCCTCGCGTGTGTCTCGCGCGTGGGGGACGTAGCGGACGAGGATGTC
>JBGTFI010000137.1:0-3832 GCA_041747335.1 Phycisphaeraceae bacterium
GGCCGATCAGCACCACCGACCCGGCCTCGACGCCCGCGGCCTCGAAGTCCGCGCTCTGGCTCGAAAGTGAAGTGCCCGTCAGCACACCGTCCTCCACCGCCACCCGCTGCTGACTCACCAGCGGGACATCGATGAACACCCCCGGCTCGAGCGCCAGAAGATCACGATCCGTTGAGAACATGGTCATACTCCTTGGGTAGGGGGGAGGGATGTCGCGTGTCGGGGAGTCGGAGTGTCGCGTGTCGAGGAGCCAATGTCTTATGACACGTGACCATCCTGACACGCGACACCCTGACGCTTGACCCCCTCCGCTCAGCTCGCCAGGCCGCGGATCAGCCCGTGCGCGCCTTCGTTGCGCATCTCGACCGTGTACTCGCCGATCACCTGGCCCGACTCACGGTCCCCCGTGGCCGCCAGACGCTTGAAGTGGAAGCTCCTCCCGATCAGAGGCATTACGTCGATCCGCGAGCTGTCGATCAGCAGCACCGTGTCCGCGGGAACCCACCGGCTCAGCACCACCCGGCACACCCCGAAATCGCTCTCGTAAATGCTCACCAGGTCCTTGAACTTCTCATCGGCAGCCCCATAACCCCGCGCGCTGCTGATGAACGAGTTGATCCGGCGCTTCTGAAACCCGTTGACCACGATGGTGTCCACCGCGCCCGAGGAACGATCCCAGATCGTCCGAAGCGCGAGGTTGATCTGCTCTTCAGTCAGTTCGTTCGTCCCCGTCCCACCGCCCGCCGGAAACCCCCCGGTTCCATTGACGAACTGGTTGCTCACCATCGATGGGATGATCCCGCGCATCGTCCGGCGTACCGTCGCAGACCCTTCGGGCGTTGAACCGGCGGACACTCCGTTGAGCACACAGTTCTCCAGATCACGCAGCAGCTCGCGCAGGCGCTCCTGCTTCTGGTAGTCAAGCTCGTCGGCGACCGCCGCCTGACGCGCCGCGAGCTGCGAACCCGACACCTCCACGCTCGCGGTGAAGATCTGCGTGTAGTTGCTCTTGCGCGTGCGCGTCGTGAAGCGCGCCGCCGGCGCGTCCCCGCCTTCGAGCGCCGCGTTGCCCAGGATGTAGAGCACATCCCCGTCCGCGATGGTCGCTGCCGACGTCCCCCCGTACGTGCGCACCACCGTCAGCGTCGCGCCCGAGATGCCCGTCACCAGCATCACCTCGCTACCGCCCTCCGGACGGATCAGATCCCCCACGCGAAACCGACCCGGGTTCGCCACGTCGAACGCCGTCGTGCTCGTCGGGTTCGAGATCGACGAATCGTCGACCTCATCCGTGTTCGGAAGCAGCTCGTCCTCGAGCCATTCATGCACCGTACTCGTCGCCGCACGCTGGGCCGTACCCAGGTGATCCAGCAGCGGCGTCTCGAAGGGACTGATGATCCCGATGATGTCCGACACATCCTCCGCCAGTTCCGGAAGCCCCGGACCGGCCGAGTAAGTCGCTTTTCCCGTAAATGCCATCGTTGTTCTCCTTGGTAGTCAGTTCATTGAGTCTGGAGTCTGGAGTCTTGGGTCTTGGGTCTTGAGTCTTGCCCTCTGGGTCTTTGGACCTTGGACTTTGGACTTTGGGCCTTGGACTTTGAACTCCTACGCCCCCCGCTTCGTCCTCAGATAACGAAGCAGATCCCGCCGGTCACCCGACGCGCTCGCCTCGGCCGCCAGGCTGTCGAGCGCTTCGTCCTGCGTGTCCCCGACGCGGGCGGACATCGCCCCCGCACCGTTTCCCCGCCTGCGAAAAAGGTACGGCCGGCGCCTTCGCAGTTCTCCCACCGCCGCGGCCACATCGGGCTGGTCCATCTGCGCCACCGCCGCCTCGGTCAGCAGCATCGCCGCCTCCATGTCCACCGCCTCGGCCTCGGCCAGGAGCGCCGCGGCCTTCTGCCGACGTTCCAGCGAGTCAATCAACTCGCGGGATTCCTTGAGGTCCGCCTCCAGACCCGCCAGCTTCCCCCGCGCGTCCTGAAGCTCGCGCTCGGCCTGCTGCGCCCGCCTGCGATACCGGATCGCCTCCGAGACGGGCACCTGCTTCTCCCCGCCGCTCCCGATCCCTTCATCCTTCACCTCTCCCCCATCCTCCGCCTCGCCCGGGGAAACATCCCCCGCATCCATCTGACCGCCCGCGTCCCGCTGGACCAACTCGTCAACCATCTGTGACATGAACGTGCTCCTTGTGTGATTGCCGATTGCCGATTGCCGATTGAAGACTTTGGACTTTGGACTTTGGATCTCCCCAATCCCTAATCCCCGACCCCTTCCCCCCCGTATCCAAGCTCAAGCAGCACCTGCCGCCTGGGCACGCCCAGTTCAACCTTCAGCCTCGCTTCCTCCAGACGCTGCCGCTCGCTTTCGGGAAGCGCGCTGGGCCAGTCCAACCGCACGCCACGCTCCTCCGGGCGGGTGGTGAACAGCCCCGTCACGTCCGCGGCGTGAAGAATCATCTCGCACAGCCGCTCGATCCCCTTTCCGTATGTCACCCGCTTCTTCTGCGTCCGCGCCAGCAACCCGATCAGCGTCACCCGCAGCGCACTCTCGCTCGTGAGGTTCCCCACCTTCCCGCGCAGAATCCCCGCGGCCAGCGGACTGACCGTCGAAGCCTTGTCCATCGCGTCGCGGATCTCCTGAATGTGTGCTTCCTCGGAAGGGCTTGCTCCGTCCCCCCCGAACTCCTCGATCGAGGCATCAAGGTTCTCCGTCGACCACATCTGCCCCGGCCCCACCGGACGATCCGTGAACTGCTCGATCCCCTTGCCCAGATACATCTTGAACGACTGGAACGTCACGCGGTTGGCGCGATCCGACAGCCGGGTGTTGAGCTCATCCTGCAGCGGGATGAGCGGCTCGACCTCACTCAAACCCTCATAAGCGAACGGCTGGGGCAGGTTCTGGAAGTGAACCACAGGCACCCGCCCCAGCACGTTCATCCCGCGCTCCACACGCTCGGCCTGATTCTCCCGCCGCGTGATCCGCGCGGTTCCCTCACTCGTCCACACCTCCGTCACCGTTTCCCGCGCCAGTCGGGAGTGCCCCCCTCCGAACCACCTCCGCCCCATGCTCCCCCCGGACCTTGTCACCTCGTTGAGCAGGCGCTCGTGGTGGAGCACGTAACCGTCGATCACGCGGTAATCCTCGGGGTTCATGATCGCGATCGCCCGCGGCCCCTCGATCGTCTCGAGCGCGATGCATGCGCCCAGATCATGCGCATCGCAAGACCCTTCAAGGCCCGCAAGCAGGCGCGCCCGCCCGGCATCCACCCGCACCAGCACATCCACGAACCCGTACACCGCGCCCAGAAGCGCGAGGTCCTGGAAAAACGAAATGCCACCGTTGCACTCGATGACGCGTCGGAGAAATGTCTCGATCCGCGCGGCCCGATCGCGATCCTCCGCGGCGCTCTGGATCACCACCGGTCTGCCGAACATGAAGTCGACCAGCGTGTGGATGCGCCAGGCGATGTCGTTCTCGATCACGACCTCGCGCGCTTCCCCGCCCGACCCGCGCAACCTCCCCGGCAGCCCAGACTCCTGCGCCAGGCGAAGCCTTCGCCCCCCGGCGACGCGATCCTCCCAACGCGCTTCATTGCGGTAGTAGTCCCAGAACCGCTTGAGCCGGCCGAGCCGTCCCGCGACGTGCTCAGCCACCACCGCATCCACCAGTTCCCTCCCGATGCCCACACCCAGGGTGTCGCGCTGTTGTGTTGATCGTGTGACCTGCATCGTCGCCTCTGCTCCGTGTGCCGGGTGAATCGTGCGTCCCCTCACCCGACACCCAAAGCCCGCCGGCGCGCGCACAAACGCACCCGCCTCGCGTCCCCCAC
>JBGTFI010000138.1:0-3015 GCA_041747335.1 Phycisphaeraceae bacterium
AACAAGCGGGTCAAGGGCACCGAACAGTTCTGGCAGGAGCGGGGCGTCGAACCGATCCTGGCCCTGCGCTCTCTCTGGCTCAGCGACGACAACCGCTGGCCCAACCACTGGAAGGCCACCACCACCCCCGCAATAGCCGCCAGAGGTGTCATGCACCCTTTGACACTGGAACCGCCGACGGGCCGCTTGACGCCCTTGGCGCGCCCCGGTACTCTTTTCGGCTTGTCCCCGCTCCGGGCGTGCGCGCGAATATTCGGCCTCGCGAGCCTTGGTTGAGCCTTTGTTCCTCCCTAAAGCAGGTGAATTCCCATGCTTCCGGTCCAACGCAAGACCCGATCGCAGCGCGACCAGCGACGTTCCCATGACGCCCTTCGCGCCCGCCACACCGTGCAGTGTCCCAACTGCGCCAGTCCCAAGCTCCCGCACGCGGCCTGTCGCCAGTGCGGTTATGTTCGTCCGGGGCTGACCGTCAAGCTCTCCAAGGAAGACTGACCCACGTGCGCATCGCTCTGGACGTGATGGGAGGCGATCACGCGCCCGACGCGATCCTCGCCGGCGGCCTGAGATCCCTCGAGCTGCTTTCGCGGGAGGATCGTCTGGTGCTGATCGGCGACGAGGCGATCATCCGCGAGGGGATCGCCGAGAGCGGGCTGAAGGGCGATCCGCGCATCGAGGTCAAGCCCACCACCCAGGTCATCACCATGGACGATCCACCGGTCTCCGCCCTGCGGACGAAGACCGATTCCTCCATCGTCCGCATGGCCGAGTTCGGCAAGAAGCGCTCGGGGGATCGTTACTGCGACATCATCATCAGCGCCGGGAACACCGGCGCGTGCGTCGCCGCGGCGCAGATGTCCATGAGGCGTCTTCCTGGGGTTCATCGCCCGGGCATCGCGGTGACGATGCCCACGTTTTTCGGTCCGATCGTCATGTGCGATGTCGGGGCGAACCCCGAACCGCGCCCGCAGCACCTGCACCAGTACGCGCACATGGCCGGGGTTTACGCCGCGCAGATCATCGGGATTGAGAAACCGCGGGTGGCGATCCTCTCGATCGGTTCCGAGGAGGCCAAGGGCAACACGCTCGTCAAAGAGACCGCCAAGCTCGTCAAGCAGGATCGCCGGCTGAACTATGTCGGTTACATCGAAGGGCGCGATCTCTTTGCGGGCAAGGCCGATGTCATCGTCACCGAAGGGTTCACGGGGAATGTCGTGCTGAAGATGTGCGAGGGGTTGGCCGCGGGTTTGTTCAAGACCATCGCCCGGGAGATTCTGGAAGAAGACGCATCGCTGGCCATGCGATTCGAGCCGCTGATCAAGAAGATCTACAAGAAACACGATTACCATGAGTATGGCGGAGCGCCGCTGCTGGGCGCCAACGGCATCTGCATCATCTGCCACGGTTCGAGCCAAACGCATACGATCTACCATGCGGTGCGCTCGGCTTTGAAGATCGCCGAACTGGGCGTCAACGACCGGATCGTGCAGGCTCTGGCGGAAGACCAACCGGTTCCCTTTGCCCGGGAAGCCGCGACATGATCGCCCAAAACCGCAAGACAATCGAAGCTGGGGGCGTCCTGCTGGCTGGAACGGGGATTTCCCTGCCGGTGAAGGTCGTCGCCAATGCCGACCTGGCGAAGTCCGTCGATACCAGCGACGAGTGGATCGTCCAGCGCACGGGCATCCGGCAGCGCCGCATCGCCGGGGAGGATGAAACCGTCCGGTCCATGGCCACGGACGCCCTGCGCCAGGCGCTCGATGCGTCCGGGCTTGCCCCGACGGACCTCGATCTGGTGATATGCGCGACGCTCACCCCGGAAATGGGGTGTCCCTCGACGGCCGCCCGTGTCGTGGCGGAGCTTCAGGCCGTTCCGGCCGGGGCGGTGGACCTCAGCGCCGCATGCAGCGGGTTCGTCTACGGGATCAACCACGCCTGGGCGCTCATCCAAAGCGGGGTTTGCCGCACGGTGGGCGTGATCGGCGTGGAGAAGCTCAGCGGGATTGTGGACTGGGAAGACCGGCGAACCTGCGTGCTGTTTGGCGATGGCGCCGGGGCGGCCGTCCTGACCGCCGGGGGCAGGCCCGAACAGGGCTGCCTGTACCAGTCGATGGGCAGTGATGGTTCGCGCTGGGAGGTTCTTTACCTGCCGCAGTCCAAGCGTGACCTGCCCGTCGAGACCAACGGATTCAGCGGGAAGTTCAACACGCTCCAGATGAACGGCAGGGAGGTCTACAAGTTCGCGGTCACGACACTCCAGGCCTGCATCGAAGAGGCGCTCAAAGCGTGCGACCTCAAGCCGACGGACCTGGCGATGATCATCCCGCACCAGTCCAACAGCAGGATTCTCGAATCCGCGCGGGAGAAGCTGGGGCTTCCGGAAGATCGCCTGTACATCAACATCGACCGCTACGGCAACACCTCGGCGGCGAGCGTTCCGATCTGCCTTCACGAGCTGCGAAGTGAGGGGCGTCTCAAGGAGGGCGACCTGGTGCTCTTCGTCGCGCTGGGCGGAGGGTTGACATGGTCTTCGAGCCTGTGGCGGCTTTGACCACGCCCGACGGCGCAGTTGCTTCTTAATCCCTTGCGATCACTGAGTTTAGAGAGCGACACCCGATGAGCGATCCATCCGTGATTCTGTTATGCCCCGGGCAGGGCGCCCAGCAGGTGGGGATGGGGAAGGTCTGGGCCGAATCTTCCGCCGCCGCGGCGGCGGTGTTTGACGAGGCCGACCGCGTGCTGGGACTGCCGCTTTCGACGCTGTGCTTTGAGGGCCCGCAGGAGCAGCTTGGCAGGACGGACATCGCCCAAGCGGCGCTTTACGTCACGGCCGTGGCGAGCTTCCGGGGGCTATGCGAATCCGCGACGATTGATCCGGAGCAGGTCGTCGCCGCGGCGGGTCTTAGCCTGGGCGAGTTCACCGCCCTGCACCTGGCGGGGGCGTTCGACTTTGAGACGGGCTTGAGGCTGGTGCGTCTGCGCGGGCAGGCGATGCAGGCCGCGGCCGACGCCGTGCCC
>JBGTFI010000139.1:0-3155 GCA_041747335.1 Phycisphaeraceae bacterium
ACGGCCGTCTCCTTCGTCGCGTGCATCAGCGCCACGCTCGCGCCCGTCAGCGCCGCCCACCCTAGACTCGGCCGACGGCAATACCGCCACGCGCACCCCATCGCCGCGAAGGTGAACAACACCAGCATCATCTCGTGGATGTAGTACCGGCTGTAATAGAAAAACGCCGGCGACACCGCGAGGAGCGCCGCGGCGATGAGCGTTGCCCATTTGCCAAGGCCGTCCGCGACCAGCGGCAGCAGCAGGATCAGCGCGATGCAGCAGTACAGCGGCACCAGGCGGAACGGCCGCTCGTTTGTTTCCGTCAGGTTCCGCGCGCCGCTGGCGAGCACCGGCCCCAGCGTCGCGTCATAGAGCGTCGGCCCGTGGTATTCGTGCGGATCGTATTTGAAGCCGTCGCCCAGCCACAGCTCGCGGAACTTGATGGTGTTCACCGCCTCGTCGTTGTGCATCGGCCGATCGGTCAGGTCCGGCAGACGCACCACCAACGCGAACACCGCGATCAACAGAATCCCCAATAGATACAAGGGGCGCATCAGCGATTCACGACTTGCGGACATGATCGCATGGTAGCAGATGACGGGGCATCATCCTTCACACCCGCAGCGCCGCCCCCAGCGCCGTCGTAAGCCGTTCCAACACCGCGCGAACCTGCGGATCGACCTCCTCATGCCGCAGCGTCCTGTCGGGATCGCGGAAGTGCATGCGCAGGCTGACGCTCTTTTGCCCCTTGGGAATCGGCTTGCCGCGATACGCGCCCAGGAAGGCAACTTCTTCCAGCAGCGCCGGCTTGGCCGAAGACACTTCCCGGAGCACCTCCCGCCAGGCGACCTCTTCCGCGACAAGGATGGACAGGTCCCGCTCAATCCCCGGAAAACGCGGGAGCGCCCGCACCTCACGCCGGGGCGGATAGAGGGCCAGCAGCGCCGGCAGGTCCACCTCCGCCGCGGCCACCGAACCCTGCAGGCCGAAGCGGTGCTGCGCCTCCGGCCCCACCACGCCCAGAAACCCGATCGCCTCTTCCCCCAGCGACACACGACCGGCCGCGCTGAGCAGCGGATGGGCGACAGGCTCGATCATCACCTTCGCGTTTTCGCCGCCGAGCGCCCCGGTCAGCTCCTCGAGCGTCCCGCGCATGTCTCGCAGCGTCTGTTCCGCGCTTGCCGCCACATCGCACAGCATCGCCAGCTTCCGTCGTTCGACGATCGCGCCCTCGCGCCGGGTGTACGTCGAGGCGGTTTCGTACAGCTTCACCTCCGTGTTCCCCGCATCCTGGTTCGACTTGCGGCAGATCAGCAGGCTCGCCAGCAGCGACGGCCGAAGCATTGGCTCGGCCTTGCGCCGCTCATCGTCGATCAGCAGCGCCCCCTCCCCCTCGGGGACGAACCCCTCGCCCAGCGCCGGCCGTACGAAGCTGAAGTTGATCGTCTCGTGGTAGCCGTGCGCGATCATCGCCTGGCTGAGCTTCTGCCTGGCGGCGACCTCCGGCTGAACCCGTTGCGCCTGGATGTGAATCTTCTCCTGCACGTGAATGTGATCCAGCCCGTGGATGCGCGCCACTTCCTCGATCAGGTCCACCTCGCGCATCAGGTCAAGCCGGAACGTCGGCACGTGACACGTGATCGCCGCGCCGTCGGCTTCGAGCGCCGGCTGAAGGTCCAGTCGCTCGAAGATGCTCACCATCTCCCGCGGCGCGATCTTGATCCCCAGCAGCGCATGACACCGCGCCACGCGCATCATCACCGCCTTCCTTCCGGGCGGATCGATCCCCACGCGCACCGCGCCTCCTGCAAGCACCCCGCCCGCCAGCTCGACGATCAGCTTCGCCGCCCGCCGGCTGGCAAGCTCCACCCCCGCCGGATCGACCCCGCGCTCAAAGCGGTAGCTGGAATCGCTCGAAAGCCGAAGCGCCCGGCTGGTCCGCCGTACCGACAGCGGATCGAACATCGCCGATTCGAGCAGGATGTCCGTCGTCTTCGCCCCCACTTCGCTCTCCAGCCCGCCCATCACCCCCGCGATCGCCACGGCCCGCCGGGCGTCGGCGATCACCAGCATGTCCTCGCGCAGCTCGTGCTTCGATCCGTCGATCGCCTCGAACCTCTCGCCCCGCGCCGCGGGGCGCACCACGATCCGCTTCTCATCGAGCAGGTTCATGTCAAACGCGTGCAGCGGCTGGCCAAGCTCCATCATCACGAAGTTGGTCACGTCCACCACGTTGTTGACCGGCCTCATGCCGATCGCCTCCAGACGCGACGCCAGCCACTTCGGACTCGGCCCGATCTTCACCCCCCGGATGGCGCGCGCGGTGTAGAGCGGGCACAGATCCTGTCTGGCGTTTTCGACGCTGGTAAGCGTTTCCACTCCCGGCGCATCGGGCGCTTCGTGTACGTCACAATCCGGCGGGCGCAGCGCCAGCCCCGCCCCGGCCGCGACCTCCCGCGCCAGCCCCAGGTGACTCAGGCAATCCGGCCGGTTGCTCGTCACCTCCACATCGAGCATCCAGTCGTCCCCCTGGCCCCCGGCGACCGGCTCGGCCGCGTCCAGCGGAAGCCCCTGCTCGGTCAGCAGATGCTCAGCCTGTTCGCGTGAGACGGGGCGATCGAGATAACCACAAAGCCACTCAAGGCTGATCTTCATACCCAGGCCGCTCCTTTCGAGCCGCCAGTGTAGTCAGAGGTGACCGCCGGGCAACGCGGACCCCGTCTGCGACCCGGATCGGCCGGAACCGTGACTCTGTGCGTACCCCACCCCTACCGCCCCGGTGCGCCGGGTCGGGCTCTGCGCAGGAAATGTCGGAAGGTCAGGGCCAGCTCCCCCAGGCACAGCAGCGACCCGACCAGCACCACCCCCAGGAAGATGACCCCCAGCAGCGCCCAGAGGTCGTATCCCAGCCGCTGGACCACCAGCGAAGCCTTGACCGTGGCGGGGACGGCGATCAGGGCCAAGGCCCGCAGGACCTGCCCGAGGATCAGCAGCGGCAACATCCTGCCCGATGCCGCGGCCGTCGTAGGTTCAGGGTCGTTCGTCGGGATCGGCTGACCGATCGGTCGATGCGCCGATGGGCGGGACGAGAGCGGGATCGCCCGCGGTCCGGGCTGCGGGGACGAGACCGTGGGGGTCGATGTCGGGGCGGGCGCAGGTGTGGGTGCGGGGCG
>JBGTFI010000140.1:0-4126 GCA_041747335.1 Phycisphaeraceae bacterium
GGTCGGACTTGATGTCGCACACGCCCAGGAACGTGACATCCTGCCGGCCGAGGAGGGTTGAGATGTGATTCTCCCCGATCCATCCGAAGCCGATCTGCCCGACGACGATGCGGTTGCTCGGAGCGTTCTGGCTGAACACGCGCGCGGGAACGATGAGCGGCGCGGCGAGGCTCGCGGCGGCGGCGCGGAGGGTCTGACGGCGGGTGAGGAGCGTCGAGGTCATATTGGAATTGTAGGGGAAATGACAAGTGCGCGGAATCGCAGTAGAGGATGGGTGGCATGGTCAAGCGGAATGTTCCGGGGGCGGAGTTTGACCATGTGCCTTGGGCGCCGTTTGCCATGCACTTGCCGCCCTATTAGCATCGCTCGGCCTGTCGAGGATGGTGATCACCTGCCCATTGGACGAGGGCATGGCGCCCGGCCTGGTGAGTGATATTGAAAGTGGAGGTATTTCATGGCGGACGTTCAGAACACCGGGCCGCGCGGCGGGGGCGTGGGGCGCGAGGATGGGCGGGTGGCCGCGTCTCTGGATCGTTACTGGCGGGCGAACCTGAAGATCATGGCGGTGCTGCTGGCGATCTGGGCCGCCGTGGGGTTGGGATGCGGCGTGCTGTTTGCGGACTGGCTCAACGCCTTCAAGATCGGCGGGTTCCCGCTGGGGTTCTGGTTCGCGCATCAGGGATCGATCGCGGTGTTCGTGGCCCTGATCCTGGTCTACTGCATCCTCATGAATCGGCTGGACAGGAAGCACCACGACGAGCTGCGCGAGCTGGGCGTGAAGATGGACCGTCCTGACAGCAAGGATGCCGGGGCGGAGATCTGAGGGGAAGGATTGCGTGAAACGGACGAGGGCCCTTGGACAGTGGGGCGGGCGTCCCGCCCGCCATTGCGGCGAAGCCGCAAGTCCGCCGTGAACCATGATCCCAGGCCTTGACAATTCAGGCCTTCGGCCTGCAGGCGGGCGAGACGCCCGCCCCACTGATCGCTCCGGGCGTGGAGACTTAGCGCATGAGTTTGCGTGGCTGGACCTTTCTCTTTGTTGGCCTGACCTTCGCGCTTTACCTGGCGATCGCCTGGCTGTCGCGCGTGCGGGATACGCGCGGCTTTTACGTGGCGGGGCGCGGCGTCCCGTCGGTCGCCAACGGCATGGCCACGGCCGCGGACTGGATGAGCGCCGCCTCCTTCATCTCGATGGCCGGACTCATCTCTTTCCTGGGCTTCGCCGGCGGGCAGTACCTCATGGGCTGGACGGGCGGCTATGTCCTGCTCGCCCTGCTGCTGGCGCCTTACCTTCGCAAGTTCGGGCACTTCACCGTGCCGGACTTCGTCGGCGATCGCTACGACTCCACCGCCGCGCGCCTCGTGGCCGTGGTGTGCGCGGTGTTCGTCAGCTTCACCTATGTCGCCGGGCAGATGCGCGGCGTGGGGATCGTCTTCAGCCGCTTCCTCGAAGTGGACATCAACACGGGCGTCGTGATCGGCATGGCGATCGTGTTCATTTACGCGACCCTCGGCGGGATGAAGGGCATCACCTGGACGCAGGTCGCCCAGTACTGGGTGCTGATCACCGCGTTTCTCATCCCCGCGATCGCCATCAGTATCCGCCTCACCGGCCACCCGCTCCCGCAGATCGGCATGGGATCGACGCTCACGGGCTCGAACGAATACCTGCTCGATAAGCTGAGCGCCATCAACCAGGACCTGGGCTTTGCCGCGCACACCAGCGCGTTCTCGTGGTCGGACCCGGAAGGCAAGGCCTGGATCAATCCGAAGCTGCTCAACTACTTCTGCGTGACGCTCGCGCTCATGGCCGGGACGGCCGGCCTGCCACACGTCATCGTGCGCTTCTACACCGTCAAGTCCGTGCGGGCGGCGCGGTGGTCGGCGTTCTGGGCGCTCTTTTTCATCTCGATCCTCTACCTCACCGCCCCGGCCACGGCCGTGTTCGCGCGCTACTACATGATCGACTCGCTCAGCGGCAAGCGCGGCATGGTGCAGGTCGCGGAGGATGTCGAGACGCTCTACGAACGCGGCGAACACAGGATCGTCACGCCGGAGGGAGCGTTCGACCTCGTGCGTCACCCGCAGACGGGCAGGGTCTATGCGACCGAGCTGCCCCGATGGTTCCGAAGCTGGGAGAAGACCGGCCTGATCGTCTGGCTGGATGATGGCGATGGCCGGGTGCGCTACGCGCGGGACGCGACGAACGAGATCTTCCACACCAAGACGCTCGAGGAGCGCAGCGCGCTCTTGCTGGAGCATCAGAAGTGGCTCGATGGCGCGGACGGTCAGGACATGCGCTCGCAGGCCAGAAGCGGGCCGGATCAGGACATCATGGTGCTGGCGACGCCGGAGATGGCCGAGCTTTCAAACTGGATCATCGCCCTGGTGGCAGCCGGGGGGCTGGCGGCGGCGCTCTCAACGGCTTCGGGGCTGCTGCTGGTGATCTCCTCGAGCGTCGCCCACGATCTTTACGCCCGGCTGATCAACCCCGAAGCGAGCGAGGCCAAACGCCTGCTCGTGGGGCGGACGGTGATCGGCCTGGCGGTGGTGATCGCGGGGATCCTGGGCATCTATCCGCCGGGATTCGTCTCGGAGGTGGTGGCGTTCGCGTTCGGGCTGGCGGCGTCGAGCTTCTTCCCGGCCATCGTCCTGGGCATCTTCTCCAAGCGCGTGGGCACGGTCCCGGCCGTGGCCGGCATGGTCGCGGGGATCACCTTCACGGCCGTCTACATCGTCGGGGTGCGGTACGGCGGCTGGAGTCACTGGTTCCTGGGCATCTCCCCGCAGGGCATCGGCGCCGCGGGCATGCTGCTCAACTTCGCGGTGACGCTGGGCCTGAGCAGGGTCTTCCCCCCGCCGGGGAAATCGATCCAGGAAATGATCGACAGCGTGAGGGAGCCGGAGGGGGTTGGCCCGGCGGTGGAGATTGAGGGCGCGGTGGGGCATTGAGGCCCCGATGATGGAAGGTACCAAGATGCGAGGCAAGGGACCCGAGTTCATTCGATTCTGTCGGCCGATTATCAGTGCGCTTCGTGCCATGGGGGGATCGGGTACGACGTCCGAGGTGGTCGATCGTGCGATTGAGTTATTGGGGCTGAGCGAAGAGGAGCAGAGTAAAACCGTCGAGAGCGGCGGCTCGAAGGTACGAAACCAAGCGCAATGGGCGAGGTTATACCTCGTTCGTGGTGGTCTACTCGACGCCTCGGCGCGGGGAGTCTGGAAATTGACAGAGCAGGGCGCGAGGATAGATCCGGTATCTTACGACTTTGTGGCGCTCGCTCGGGAGGTTGGAAAAAAGTTTCAGGCCGAACGTAAGGCCCGTCAGTCTGACACGGAACTTCATGCTCCGACTGAGGCTCCCAGGGAAGAGGGAACGGCAGATTACAGGGTTCGATTGCTTGGAATACTTCGTGACTTGCCGCCCGATGGCTTTGAGCGCATTTGCCAGCGGCTCTTGCGAGAATCTGGTTTTGAGCAAGTCGTCGTCACCGGGAGATCGGGCGATGGCGGCATCGACGGCATGGGTATTCTTCAGATCAATGCCTTCGTAAGCTTTAACGTGTTGTTTCAGTGCAAGCGATACTCGGGGAGCGTTACACCGTCACAGATCCGGGATTTTCGCGGTGCCATGCAAGGGCGAGCCGACAAGGGGATCATCATCACAACGGGGACATTTACCGTCGAGGCCAAGAAAGAAGGACGCCGTGATGGCGCGCCGCCGATTGAGCTGGTCGACGGCGATCATCTCGTGAAGCTGTGTGAAGATCTCGAGTTTGGATTGCGGCCGCGAAGGACGTTCGACGTGGATGAGAGTTTCTTCCAGGAGTTTCGACAGGCCCCCCCCACCGCCCTGTGAACCCGGCAGGAGGCCACTGCGGAGGCGAATGCTGACCGCAGTTTGACCTTCGGCAACTGCCATGACCCAACGACCCATACAATCCAGTCGCAAATCCGCCTGCGCCCCATCCCCCGCCCCCGATGTCCCCTACACGATGAAACTGCCCAACGGGCGGACGTTGCTGGTGCTGATCCCGGCCGGGTGGTGTGAGATGGATGTGAGCGGCGAGGTGGCGTTCAGGCCGCGGGCGGTGCGGCTGCTCGATCGCATCCGGGCAGCGGCCAC
>JBGTFI010000141.1:0-2826 GCA_041747335.1 Phycisphaeraceae bacterium
GTGCGCGGGATGCAGCGGATCGGCGTGCCACATCAGCGACTGAAACACCTCCCCCACCGCGGTCAGCGTGTACCGGACCCGGCCACGCTTGCCCGGCATCACCGGGCGGGCCACGCCGCGACACACCAGATCCTTGATCACATCGCGCACGTTGTTGGCGCTGATGCGGGCGTACGGCCGCTGCGCGATGATGCGCCGGCGCAGGACCGCAGGCTGAAGCGGCTCGGCAAGCGTCTTGATCACGTGGGCGCGGTGGCTAAAGAGCGTCCAGCCGTAGAGTGACCAGTCGACGTCGGGCACAAGGTGCTCGCCGGGACGTAGACCCATCGTGCGGCGAACACGTCCCCGGCAGGCCCGGCCGCGTTTCGTCAGACCGTAGACCCTGCTTCGCCGCGCCCGCGGATTGAGGCAGCGCACCAGACGGGCGGTGCCCAGCTCCCAGAGCACCTGGCCGCTCGCTTCGAGTCGCAAATCGGTCAGCCCCGAAAGCTGCTTGGCCGTCATGGGCTGATGCAGCCACACCAGCACCAGCCTTCGGCGCTCGCTCTGGTTCACCCATGCATCAAGAGTTTCAATGGTCATCCATCAGCTGCGAGGCACACCCTTAAAAACCTTTGCACTGATTTACCCCTTTCCAGGAGTGGCGCACCCCCCGGAAGCACCCCCGGAAGCACTCCCGGTAACGCACCCGAGAACGCTCCTCAAAGCATCTTCGGACATCCCCGCAAGAGCGCCCAGGTAGCTCCCGCGCGCGCGCCCCCAACTTTTTGACGCGAGATACCCTGGACTCATGACTCGCGATTGCGGACTTGCCTGGGGGCAATCCGGTTCAAACCTTTTGAAGGCCGCCTGCCGCGGACACCCATGACAACTGATCAACAAGACAAGCCTCCCCTCCAGTGCCGACGGTGCGGCCGTGAGGTGAGGTTGGGAGAGGATCTGCTTATTCTAGAACCGGCCGTTCTGGGCCCCCGCGGCGTCGTGCCGCTGGGTGGAGCGGACCACTTCTGCGGCGAAGTGTGCCTGCTCGCCCACCTCGAAGGCGAGGGGAAGACCCTCCACCGACCGCGGCGCATCGCGTGAATGTGGCGGGCCGGGGAACGCTGAGCCTGAGAAACCGAGATTGCTCTAACTTCAGACTGCCGCTTCAATTGTGGCCATCAACATCTTGGCCCGATGCCGTATCGCCCTCTGTCTCTCCCCGCGCGATCGGCCTCGAACCGCGACGCGGGCCCAGCTCAAGGGCACAACGGTGTGGCCCCGAAGTCCGGCGGCCTTGTAGCCGTCACTTTGAACATTGCTCTTGCCAATGCCTCACACCACGTTACAATGAAAACCAATCCCATGCCCCCGGAAGCCTCCGCCGCGGCTTCGGCCCGGCGGGGGTTTTTTGTTGGTTCATCGTTCCGTGTGCCCTTGTCGCATAGACCTGCCGGCGTCGACTTGGCCTTTCTCCGCCTGCATGCAACCCGTCTTCGCTGGCGTGGAGGGCTCTTGATCTACGATTCGTGCCCTGTATTGGTAAAGCGGCACGGCCCCGAGCTTGCGGCATCCCCGATCGCCTGGATCGACCCTCGCTCGGTGCGAGCAACGTGGCGATCCCCTCATGCTGATCTCCGCGTCCAGCGAGTGGTCCCATTCGTGGGCTCTCGCAGTTGAGAATGAGGCGTCGACCGCACCACCCAGTCCGCTTCTGCATCACCGACCGCTCAACCGCCCGACCTTGGGGCCGTGCAGGTATGACTCAACTCATCAAGAACTGGAAACGTAGGGCATCCATGAACGGTCGGCGCAGGACTCGCAAGTTCAGCCGTTGCCTTGCCTGGGGTCAGAATCGGAGGGCGCTCACACGCGGTCCCGGGGGCCCTGTCTGGTCGTCCGCAATCCCATCTAGAACCAGCTGGCGAATAGCGGCCCTTCTCCAGTCTGCAGCTCGTGACGCACGATCCGCAGGGCCTGTGGGTAAGAGGCCATGTAGCCCTGGTGCGCATGGCGATGGCGGATGGCCCCCTCCACGGCCGGACGCGGGTCGCAGCCATAACAGGATGCGATCCACTCGCACCAGTTCTCCCTCCCTTCCTTGGCGTCTTTCAGAATGTCAGCGGCCCGGGACGGCGTGGCGTACCCCAGCGACTCGGCGATGATGTGCGCGCAGATCCGCGGATACCGCCGCAGGTAATCCTGGTAAGTCCGCGGGGATGGTCGTTCAGTCATACCGTGCAGGAGGGGAAGTCCGCTATTTCAAGCTTGAACTGATTCACCCCTGCGTTCAGGAACGGCTTATCCGTTCGCGCCACGCACACGCGGCTCCCCGCCCATGCGGGCACCTTCCACCGGACATGGGACCGCATTGGTATGCCTTGGTCCCTGCCGTGCGCGGTACATCGAGATCACCCATGCCAAACCTCCCGATCTCCGCCAAGCGACACGGGACGCGCCTCACACGATCGCTGACGACGGAAAGGGAAACGAGAAGCGATCGAAGCCCGCATCACCTCACGGTCGGTGACGAGCTTGCTCCACGTCCCCCTCACGTCCAACGATGGGTCTCGCGTGCGCCAAGTACAAAGTTTGCGTCCTTCTTGAATGGAGCCGGATCCTGGACCCTGCAAGTCGCCCTCTCGCGACGACGGGTGCCGAAATGGGATCAATCGCTCACCGGTGCGCTTCTTGGAGCGGTCCCGCGGTTCCGGGGCTTCCGGAGTTTCCCGGGGTTCCGGGAGTTCCGGGAGTTCCGGGAGTTCCGGGGGTGGTGGGTGGGGCATCTACCTTCACCATGTCCAGCAGCATCTGGAGCGATTCTTTGACGCCATCGGTGCGTGCCCG
>JBGTFI010000142.1:0-4474 GCA_041747335.1 Phycisphaeraceae bacterium
GCCATCGGTCATGAGCCGGACCGCGTCACGCTTGAACTGCTCGGTGTAGGTCTTCCTTGCCATGAACGGGCTCCCAAGAAGCAGTGAAGGAGGCACCATCCTCCACCAATTTCCCGCGCCCGTCCAAACGGGGGAAGCTCATACCGAGTGGCGAGATCATCGCTTACAAAGCGCCTTCTGAAGTGCTCGTTCAGGGGAGTGATTTGGCAGAGATCGAATGCAGAGGTATCGCGGCATTCTCCATTCTTTAGCACAAATAGTGATCGAGCGCTCTCGTCATTAATCTCCCCATCGATCATCTCAATTTCGATGCGCTGCACATCTGCCCATGGTGCCTGGAACTGCCCGCGATAGTCGGACACCGAAACCCGTTCAAGATTCACTCGAAGTTTATAAGTCATGGCCCAGATCGCACTCGCCAGCGAAATGCAAGCACCAACAAAGAGGATAGGATACTTTGTCGCACCGAGTGAGAATATCGCAACAAAAACGACGCATTTAAATACGCACTTCGGGGCGCGCATCACCACGTCATCCACATAAACAGAGGCGCCTTTAACTGTCATGATGATCGCCCAAATGTAAATCATCCAACCAGAGCCGATCGTGATTGCGTTCAACAGACTTAGTAGTGACATAACCATTGCTTTCTAGCAAGTAGGATGGGTTCCCAAGTAGGGTGGGTCGAGTCTTCGAGACCCACCTTTGCCAGCCCCGGCGCGCCACGGGCCGGGATATCTCGTGGACGCGCTCGCGGCGGCCTTCGGCATGGTTGGCGGCCGACCATCTCATGGCCGCATTCTACCGCGCCCCGGCCGGGATCGGTCGCGACGGTGGCGAACGTCGCGATTCAACCGGCCGGATGTGCATGGACTTATCTGAATCGGGGCGGCGAGATTCGAACTCGCGACCTCTTGACCCCCAGTCAAGCGCGCTAACCAAGCTGCGCTACGCCCCGCCCGAATTGGCGCATTATTGCGGCCGGGTGGGGGGAGGTCAAATCCTGGCCGCCCTGAAGTCAAGCCCGGCCAGGGGAAACAATGATCGCAATCGCTTTCCGCCATTCGGGTTTCGGGTTATTCTCATCCCCATGCCCGAGCGACCGCTTCGCGTCATGGTGCTCTACGGCGGGCCGGATCGGGAACGCCCCGTGAGTCTCCACTCCGGACGCGAAGTCGCCGATGCCCTCGCCGCCGCTGGGCACGACGTTCGTCTTCGCGATGTCCTACCGGATCAGCTTGAGTGCCTCGATGAGTTCAGGAAGTGGGGGGGTGACGTCATCTTCCCCGTGCTGCACGGCGGATGGGGCGAAGGCGGGCCGCTCCAGGAGATCCTCGAAGAACGCGGCCTGCGCTTCGTCGGCTGCCGCGCGGCCGCCGCCGACCTCTGCATGGACAAGTACCGCACCAAACGCCTGCTCGAACGACACAGCCTCCCCACCCCGCGATTCGAGCTGCTCTCCGAACGCGGCGCCATGCCCTCCATCCCGCCCCCCGTTGTCCTCAAGGCCCTGCGCGAAGGCAGCAGCCTGGGCATGGCCATCTGTCACGTCCCCGGCGAGCTCGAGCACGCCCTCGACGCCCTGCGCCGTGAGCATCCCAACCTCCTCGTCGAGCAGTTCATCCACGGCAAGGAGCTTACGGTCGGAGTGATCGACGATCCCGACGGCCCGCGCGCCCTCCCGCCCATCTGCATCATGCCCGCCGCGGCCTTCTATGACTACCAGGCCAAGTACGAACGCAACGACACCCGATACGTCTTTGACGCCGCGGAAATGGGGCTGACCGACGCCCTGCTCTCGCAACTGCGCCTGCTCGCGGCCGACGCCCACCAGACGCTCGGTTGCAGACACCTTTCCCGCGTGGACTTCATGGTCAGCGCCGACGGCCACCCCTACGTCCTCGAAGTCAACACCATGCCCGGTTTCACCACCCATTCCCTGCTCCCCAAGGCCGCGGCGCGCGCGGGCATGGAGATGCCCCAACTGGTGAATCACCTCGTTCGCCTCGCGGCGGGGACGCCCGCCGACTGATACCATGGCCGGCGCCATGTCGGCGCACCCCCTGGCGGTCATCATTCCCGCGCTCAACGAAGCGGCGTGTATCGAAGCGACGATCGCCTCGGCGCGCACCTTCGACAAGGCACGGATCATCGTCGCCGACGGCGGCAGTCACGATTCCACCGTCCACATCGCCCGCGAAGCCGGCGCGACCGTGATCATCACCCCGCCCGGACGCGCCCTTCAGATGAACGCCGCGGCGCGGATTGCGTATGCCCAGACGCTCCTTTTTCTCCACGCCGACACCCGTCTGCCGCCTCGATACGAGCAGGAAGTCTTCCGGGTGCTCAGCCGCCCGAACGTCGCCGCCGGTGCGTTTCGCCTGCGTATGGATGGCCCGAGCCTGCGCCTTCGAATGATCGCCGCCGCCGCCAACGTCCGGTCGCGCTGCTTCCAGTGGCCTTACGGCGATCAGGCCCTCTTCATGCACACCGAACTTTTTGACGCGGAAGGGGGGTATCCCGATGCCCCGGTGATGGAAGACCTCGCGCTGGTGCGCAAGCTCAAGCGCCGCGGCCGAATCGTTCTGGCGAACGCCTTCGTGTCGACTTCCGCAAGGCGCTACACGGCCGTGGGTCCGCTGCGCCTGGCGATGCGGCATCAGGCGATGGTGGCGGGGTATCTTCTGGGTGTGCCGCCGGGCAGGTTGGCCAAGTGGCGGGGGTAGATGGCCAATCGCATGTGATGGACGGCGTGCGGGCAATGATGGGATCATTCGACCGCACCGCGGAGTCTTCCGAACGTAAACACCCCTATCCGACGCCTGTACCCAAAGGCCCGCGGCCCGCGGACAATGACGCCACCCCATCGAACCCATCGAACCCTGCCGCCCGCCTGATCGGAGCAAGCTCACACAGGGAGGACCGCTTGAATCATAAAGAAAAACATCGCACCGACCGAATCGGTTGGCTCCGGGCCGCCGTACTTGGGGCGAACGATGGAATCGTATCAACCGCGAGTCTGCTCGTGGGCGTCGCCGCGGCCGACGCCACGCACGGCAACGTCATGGTGGCCGGTGTCGCCGGCCTGGTCGCGGGGGCGATGTCCATGGCGGCCGGAGAATACGTATCGGTCAGTTCCCAGGCCGATACGGAACGGGCGGACCTCGATCGCGAGCGAAAGGAGCTCAAGGCCGATCGCCCATCCGAAGTCGCGGAGTTGGCCGCGATCTATTCGAGACGTGGATTGGATGAATCCCTTGCGCGGCAGGTGGCCGAAGCACTCATGGCGCATGATGCGCTGGCCGCGCACGCGCGCGATGAATTGGGCATTTCCGAAACCATGAGCGCCAGACCGGTTCAGGCGGCACTTGCGTCCGCGGCCACATTCGCCATGGGGGCTGCCATGCCGCTGCTGACCGCGTTTTTTTGCCCCGTCAACCTGATTGTTCTGGTCGTCTCGTTGGTATCGCTGGCCTGTCTGGCCTTGCTGGGCGGTGTTTCCGCCGCAACCGGAGGTGCTCCCATCGGCAGGGCGGTGGCTCGCGTGTCTTTCTGGGGCGCGCTGGCGATGGCGCTGACGGCCGGTGTTGGCGCATTATTTGGAGTCGCCGCGGCATGACCTGTGCATCGCAGAATCGACCTTATCGGCGATAAGCGCCAGGCGTAACGGTTAGAATCCGTCACCTGGACAGGGACCACCTTGCAAGCGAGGTAAGACCTTGCAGCCACCCGCGCAGGAGCAGGAATCCCAGCGATCGGTCGCGGGCCACGCCGCGATCCGCCGTGGCACGCATCGCAGGGCCGCGGGCATCCATGGGCTGACCCTCTTGATCGCATTGATGCTCCTCGCCCCCATCTTCATCGTCCTCCTCCGCGCCATCACCGACCCATCGATCAAACTGCTCCCTGGCCTGGGAAGCCGTTGGGCCGTCTGGCGCGATGCTCAAAGCGGCCTGCCCTGGACCGACCAGCCCCCGCGCCTGCGCAGCTTCGAGTGTTCCTTCCATTCCGACGAACTCACCGGACCGCCCCTCATGCGCCTGCGCGCCGCCGAATCAGCGCACGTCACGCTCAACGGCCGGGCGCTTGTCCCCATCGCCCCCGCGTCGAACTGGAAGCACGTCATCGAGTTCGATCTATCGGCCGCATTGCATGACGGCGACAACCACCTCGCCATCACCGTCGAATCCCCCGCCGGCCTGCCCGCGCTCTGGGTGAGCGCGCCCAACGCGCTCCAAACCGTGGGACGCTGGAACGCGCGCGCCCCGGGAGACGAAATCCCCTCGCCCGCGATGTCGGTATCCCAGCACCCACCCTCGCGCGGACCCATGCAGGAGCGCTCCTGGTGGCCGATCGCGCGATGGCTGGTCGTCGCCTGGCTCGCGGCCTGGGCGGCCGTCGCCGCCTGGACCGCCTACCGCGAACTACCCGCATCCGCCGCGCCGCATCCGCCGCGCCCCCTCCGAGCTCTCCC
>JBGTFI010000143.1:0-6281 GCA_041747335.1 Phycisphaeraceae bacterium
CGATGATCTCCTCGCGCGAAGCCGCCCGCCGCGCGTAAGCGATGTTCTCCGCAATGGTTCCGTCAAAAAGGAACACGTCCTGCTCGACAATGCCAAGCAGCCCGCGGTAGCTGTCGATGTCGATCTGGCGCAGGTCCACTCCGTCCAGCTCGATCGATCCTGAGGTCGGATCAAAAAATCGCGCGATCAGGTTGCACAGGGTCGTCTTGCCTGAACCGCTGGAGCCGACCAGCGCCACCGTCTGCCCGGGCTGAACGTCGACCTCGACGCCCTGGATCACCATCTGGTTGCTCCCTGGGTACTTGAAGTGGACATCCCGCAGGCGCACTCCCCCGGCCACCTGCGATCCATCGAGACGGATCTCCTGCCCGGTGCGCTCGAACTCGCGTTTCTCGTTCAGGATATCCAGGACGCGGTCCAGCCCGGCGAGGTTGTTCTGAAACTGCGTGGCCGAGGCTGCGAGGGTGGCGATGGGGTCGAGCAGCCAACCGAGATAGGTCAGGAACAGGACCAGGTCGCCGGGGGTGAAGGCGTCGGTGGGGCGGAGCAGTCCGGCGTCGACAGCCTCCATATCGCGCAGGATCGCCAGCCCCCCGTAGAGGAGGATGGCTGCGGAGGCCGCGGGGATGAGGATCGACCACGCGATGTCCACGCCCCTGGCCCACCACCAGGTGAGGAGCTCCTGCCGGGCAAGAAAGTGGTGGTTGCGGGTGAATCGCCCGGCCTCGCTTCGCTGTCTGCTGAAGCCGCGCACGACGCGCATTCCGCCGAAGACTTCGGTGGCGTGGGCGCTGGCGTGCTGTCCGGTGGCGCGGATGTCCCGGTACATCGGCCGAATTCGCCCGATCCACGTCCGATGGGTGATCCAGACGACCGGGAGGATCGCCATGGAACCCAGCAGCAGCCGCCAGTCGGTCCAGGTGAGGATGACCAGACATCCCAGAAGCTGGATGACGGCCTTGAAGGGGTTGTAGAGCATGGCGAAGAGCAGTTCGCCGATGCCTCCGGCGTCTTCGCGCAAGAGGGTCGTCACCCCACCGGCTTTGAGATCCTGCACGCGGTTGAGGGGCAGTCGGACGGTGTGCTCGAAGAGCCGCCTGCGAACGGAGGCCTGGACGCGCTTGGTGATGCGGGTCATCTGCCACCGCCCCACCATCCCGACCGCGAGGGCCAGAAGGGCGAAGGCGACCATGACCCCCGCGACAAGGGTGAGCAGCCCGCGCCTGCCGAGATCCTGCGGTATCCACTCGGCAAGCAGGCCGGTAAGGGGCAGCCCCGCCAGGACGTTATCAAAAACCACTTTGGTCCCGTAAAGCGGGATCAGGGCAAGGACCGTGGAGATCCCCGCGGTCGCCAATGAAAGCCAGATGACCGCCCGGTGCCCGAAGAGAAGCCCCCAGAAAGCGCGAAAAAGGGTGAAAAAGGAGCGCTGGCGGTCGGTGGATCGGCCCTGGCGGACGAACTGGAGGTCGTGGGGGAGGTCGCCGTCGTGCTGGAGCCTGCGATTGCGGATTTCCTGACGGTAGTCGCCAAACCGGCGTCTGCTGGAACGATAAAGCCTGGCCATAAAGGGATCATAGCCCGGCCGTCTGCCGCCGGCGCAGGACGCGCAGCAGCAGGAGCATCACCCAGAAGACCTGATCGACCGCCACAAGGAAGCAGAGGTAGACCAAGTCATTGGGTTCATCGATGTAGCCCGCCAACCGCAGAATGATGTAGAGAATTGTGCCCATGGGGATGCTCCGGACGGGGAAAGGTGGTTGAATCCTAAGCGGGGGGAGGGGGGGTGTCGAGTGAAGTTTGCGGATTGCAGATTGAAGCCTTTGGACATGGGACTTTGGACCCATCTAACCGTTTTCTAACGGTTTCTGAACGGTTGGAACATTAGAATTGAGGGGTTCAGGGTGGTGGAGTGGGCGGCCATGTCAGATCAGGAACACAGCGCGCGCATTGAACTGCGGGTAGCCCCGGCAGTGGGGGACTTGGTCGGCCGGGTTTTGGGGTTGGCGGAGGGTCCGGATCGTGAGGGGGCGAGCGCGGTTCATGAGGTTAGGGTGGCGATCAAGCGGTTGCGGGCCGCCGCCAGGCTGGTGGAGCCGCTGCTGGGCGAGGAGGTGTTCGGACAGGTGGATGACGCGTTTCGAGGCGCGGGGCGGGTGTTGGCGGGCCGTCGGGATGCGGATGTGCTCGCGGCGACCCTGCGAAGGGTGGTGATGAGCGTGCCGGAGGATGAGCGGGGGGTGCTGCTTGCCATCGCAAGTGAACTGCCTTCACCGACGGGGGCGCCGCCGGCGGATTGGGCGCAGGTGACGGCGCGGATTCGCGAAGGACAGGCGGCGCTGGAGGCGGCGGTTGCCCCTACGGAGGGTTGCGTGGATGTCGCGCCGGGGTTGCGGACGACGTATCGCAAAACGCGGAAGCTGGGGAAGCGGGCGCTCAAATCGGGCGTTGCGGAGGGTGCGCATCGCTGGCGTCGCTGGGTCAAGCACCTGCTGTATCAGGTGGAGCTGCTGGAGGCCGCGGTGCATCGGCCTGTAGTCGGGAAGAAGACGCAAAAGCGGTTGACGCAATTGGGAAAAGTTCTGGGCAGGCATCACGACCTGGCGCTGCTTAGCGCCGCGGCCGGTCAATGGCCCGCGCCCGATTCACCGGTGCACGCGGCGCTGCTGGCGGCGGCGACGGCGCTGGAGCGGAAGCTGCTTCGCAAGGCGAAGAAGCTGAGCAAGGGGGCGCTGGGGGACAAGACGGGGGAGTTTATGGAGAAGATCGCGAGGCGGATGGGGGATGCGCGGGGGTGTTGAGCGGGCGCGCTAGGCCGGAGCCTGCTGAGGCTGCGGGAAGCGGTCGCGGCGGATCAGGCGTTCCCACCAGTTGGCGCGGCGCAGGCGCGGGTCGTCGGCGGGGAGGACGTGCTGTTTGCCTCGGCGGGTGCGGAGGCGAAGTTGTCCGTCGGGCAGGACTTCCTCGACGAGCCAGTACTTATCCACAAGGTAGCTGTAGTGCTCACCGTGTTCGGCGGGCGTGATGTCCTCGGCGCGCGGGCCGGGGTGGGCGCTGAACTTGGTGGCGCGGTAGACGACTGGATCGCCGGGATGAAAGTTGCGTCGCGGTTTCATGGGAGGCAGGGCGGGGGCGGGTGCGTGTGGAGCGTTGATACAGTTTACGCGGGGAAAGTCAACAGCGGCGGAGAGAATAACGAACACCGAATGACCAATGACGTGGCGCGGCCGCGCTGCGCTTGGCCGCAACCAAACAGGAGAAAGAAGTACCGGTGGGGCGGGCGTCCCGCCCGCCATCAGGCCGAAGGCCTGAAATGACAGCACATCGCGGCGCCGACCCGGTGGGATTGTGCGGCTTCGCCGCAGAGGCGGGCGGGACGCCCGCCCCACCGGTCAGACAGACTCGCGTGAGCCCGTACGTACTTACTCCCGCGCCTGCACCCTCGAATGAGTCGCCGGCGCCGATGGTCTGGACCATGGGGAGTGCGATCGCGTGATGCCTGTCGCGATCGAAGACAAGCAGGCGGTCCGTGGTTCGCATGGTCACGTGGCGCGGCTGGTACAGAAACCGATGCAGCTCGATCGCGTGCGTTTCAACGGTGCGTCCCGGTGGCGCTTGATGATTCAGTCCGCCGCTGATCCATACAACCACGTTGGCCACTCCGCCCTCTTGGCCGATCAAGAGCATCGGATTGGGTACGGGTTTGCCGCCATGGGCCGCGTGGGCGGCGGGGTCGGCGGTCATGTGGATCGGACGAACGCTCGGTCGATCACCGACCCAGGCGATCCGGCCGCGGATCACGGGTGGCGCGGAAACGATCTCGACCGGCTCTTCCCGGGCGCAACCCTCGGCGATGATGCAGGCAAACACCGTGGCGATCAGGATCGTGACTCCCCGCATGCGCGATTCCCCCTTACCCGTAATTCTGTCCGAAGGGATCCCCGTGGGTCTTGTTGTCCCCCAGGTCATTTTCGCCCAAGAGGGTGAACATTTTGCGCAGGAGGAGCTGGCCGGCCAGAACAAGGTCATCACAGTGGATGGCCATGACGGGCGCGCCGTGGGGCCGGACCAGCAGCGGGTAGGCGTAATGGATGTTCAGCTCAGCCGAGAGAAGCGTCTTGCACAGGTGGGCGAGGGTCTGTCCGGGGCGAAACTCGACCACGAGGATGGCCGCCTCGCTGAAGGGGACGTTGTTGCGCCGGAGGATGCGCGAGGCCAGCGCCGAATTGGACGTGACCAGACGGACCACCGCGTGGTCGGCTGAATCGAGCACCGACAGCGCCACCAGCTCGAGGGCGTGGCCCTCGAGAATCTCGACCAGTTCGAGCAGCTTGCCGCACCGATTGTCCAGGAACACGCTGAACTGCGTGTTGGACGGGGGCATGTATCCGAACGTGATCGTCTCTTCCGTCGGAAGCTGAGACATGTTGACCCTTTCGGTCAATTCCGCCGGGTTCGTAAGGATTATACCCCACCCGGGCGGGCGGGTCACGCTGGGCAAGCTGGGGGCGATAAAGATTCTGGGGCAAGCGACGGAGAGGGAAGATCA
Source organism: Phycisphaeraceae bacterium (assembly GCA_041747335.1). GTDB lineage: Bacteria > Planctomycetota > Phycisphaerae > Phycisphaerales > Phycisphaeraceae > JBGTFI01. The sequence goes on from JBGTFI010000143.1 coordinate 4,550, forward strand.
GCGGATGAGTTCGAGGATCTTGCGGAAGTCTTCCGTTCCGGCCTCGTGGACAAGCTCGAGCAGGGCCGATTCGACCGTGGTGGGGACGATCCCGGCCTGGTTCAGCCGGCGGAGCGCCCACTCGTGATCGACCTTGGACCGCGAAGAACAGGCGTCCGCGGCGATGAAGGTGATGTAACCGGCGTCGGCCAGGTCCAGGCAGGTCTGGAGAATGCACACGTGCGTCTCGATCCCGCAGACCAGCACGTTGCGAACGCCGGACTGGGCGAGCGCCTGGCGGATCGGTTCGATGAAGGCCGAGAACTTGAGCTTTTCCTCGACGCACAGCGCCCCGGTGAAGCGCTCGGCGATGCCGGGGACGGTGTTCCCCAGGCCCCTCTTGTACTGCTCGGTGGCGAGGATGGGCACGCCCAGGGCGCGGCAACCGTCGAGGAGAATGCCCGTGCGGGCGGCGATGCGCTCGGACTGCTTCATGCGCGGAAGCAGCTTGATCTGCATGTCCACCACAAGGACGGCGGCGCCGGGTTTTGTAAAGCGTGGGATGGGCATGAGATTGGGGGTTGGGGATTAGGGGTTGGGGGCTAGCGGTTAACGGACAGAGGTCAGCGGTTGGGGAATGCGATGACTGAGCATGGCGGCGACCAGGCCCTGGATGTTGGAAGTTTCCGCTTCGACGGTGACAGGCAGCCCCAGCTCGCGCATCGTCTGAGTGGTGATCGGACCGATCGAGGCGGTCTGCACGCGCTGAAGCAGCGGAGCGTCATCGCCAAGAAGTTCGACGAGATTCCTGGCGGTGGAGGAGCTGGTGAAGGTGATCCAATCGATCTCGCAGCCCTTGAGCGCCTCAAGCGCCTCTTCGGGAAGACCCGGCGCGGGGCGGGTTTCATAGGCCACGCACTCCGTGACGACCGCCCCGGCCTGCTCCAACAGACTCGGCAGCGCCGGGCGGGCGATGTCCGCCCGCCAGAGAAGGAATCGCTTGCCCTTCACATCCTCTTTCGCCAGCAGTTCGCCGGCCAATGATTCGGCCACGAAGCGCGTCGGGACAAAGTCCGCCCGGATGGCGAGGTATCGCTGCAAGGCCCCGGCCGTGGCATCGCCGATCGCGGCGATGCGCACGCCGCTCATGTGTCGCGCATCGAGGCCCAGGGCGGCAAGCCGCTCCGCCAGGGAGGTCACACCGTTGGCGCTCGTCAGCACCAGCCAGTCATATTCCCGGACCTTGCGCACGTGGGCATCCGCGGCCGACCAGTCCGCGGGGGGGGCGATCTCGATCGTCGGCGCTTCGTGGACCATCGCGCCCAGCTCGCGGAGGCGTTCGGAAAGCTCCGAGGCCTGTTGTCGTGTGCGCGTGACAAGGATGCGCCGGCCGAAAAGCGGGCGGGTGGTGAACCAGTCGAGTCCGGGTTCGTCGAGTCCGGCGACCTGTCCGACGACGATGATGGCCGGTGACCCGAGCGCGGCGTGGTCGCAATCCTCCTTCGCGCACGCGAGCGTGGTGCGCAGGGATCGCTGGTTGGGGAGCGTGCCCCACTGGATGATGGCGACGGGGGTGGAAGGCGGCAGGCCGCGTGCGAGGAGGGTGTCGCGGATGGATTCGAGTCGGCCGATGCCCATGTAGAAACAGGCGGTTGCGCCGCGGGCGATGAGTGAGGCCAGGGCCTGATAATCGACGGCCGTGTCGTCCTTGCCCGGGTCTTCGTGTCCGGTGACGAAGGCGACGACGCTGGCC
>JBGTFI010000144.1:0-1753 GCA_041747335.1 Phycisphaeraceae bacterium
CACGATCCTGGCCCGGCGCGGCGACCTCGACCGCCTGAGCGCCGCGGCCGCGCCGCACCGTGAGGCGTGGGAGCGATCCCTGCGGGATCGCGCCGAGGCGCGCTGGGAAGTGCTGACACCGGTTGAGGCGAGCACGGGGGAGACCACGTCCCTTCAGGTGTTGAGTGACGCTTCATTGCTTGCTTCGGGCCAGACGGGCATGGAAACCTACGAGATCACGCTCCACACGGAACAAACGGGCATCACCGCCGTTCGCCTTGAGGCGCTCACGCACGACCTGCTGCCGCATCGCGGCCCCGGCCGCGCGGACAACGCCAACTTCGTCCTCACGGAGTTCGAGGCGCGCGCCGTCTCGCTGACCGATCGGGCCCGCGAGGAGTCGCTCGCGTTCGCCTTGGCCGTGGCGGATCACTCGCAGGGCGGATACGACATCGCCCGCGCCATCGACGGCGACTTCGCCTCCGACAACGGCTGGGCCGTGGACGGACCGACACGTCGCGAGGATCGCACCGCCGTCTTCGTCGCCCGCCACCCCTTCGGCTTCGAGGGCGGCACGGAGATTCAACTCACGCTCCACTTTAAATCCCGATGGGACAACCACGCCATCGGCCGCCCGCGCTTCGCGATCACGCGGTACGAACTGCCCGCCGTCCCGATCGACATCGACCGCATCCTCGCCATCGCCCCCGAATCGCGCACGCCCCAGGATCGCGCCCGCCTCGACGCCTACTATTTCGCGCAACACGCGCCGCCTGAAGTCCGCGCCGTGAATGATGAGATCGCCTCCCTCGAGCGCGAGAAGAAGAAGGTCCAGGCCGAGGCGCCTTCGGTCATGGTCATGCGCGACATGCCCAACCGGCGTGAATCACACCTTCTTTATCGCGGGGAGTACGACAAACCCCGTCAGGTCGTCCACGCCGATGTTCCCGCCGCGCTGGGGGCGCTGCCCGCGGATGCCCCGCGCAACCGCCTTGGACTGGCCCGTTGGCTGGTCAGCCCGGAGCATCCGCTCACCGCCCGCGTCACCGTCAATCGCTACTGGCAGAAGTACTTCGGCACCGGCATCGTCAAGACCTCCGAGGACTTCGGTTCACAGGCCGACTGGCCCAGTCATCCCGAACTTCTGGATTATCTTGCCGTCGAGTTCGTTGAATCCGGCTGGGATGTGAAGCACATGCAGAAGCTGATCGTCACCTCGGCCGCCTACCGTCAGTCCTCGCGCGCGACGCCCGACCTGATCGAGAGAGACCCTGAGAACCGCCTGCTGGCGCGTGGACCGCGCCTGCGCATGGAAGCCGAGGTCATCCGCGATACGGCGCTAGCCGCCTCGGGCCTGCTCACCCGCACCATCGGCGGGCCGAGCGTATACCCCTATCAACCGGCGGGCCTCTGGGAAGAGCTCAACAATCGCGAGGGGTTCATGACCGCCTATGTTCAGGACAAGGGCGAGAACCTTTATCGCCGCGGGCTGTACACCTTCTGGAAGCGCACCGTTCCGCCGCCGGCGTTGAACACGTTCGACGCCCCGGATCGCGAGTTCTGCACCGTCAAGCGATCGCGCACCAACACCCCGCTCCAGTCCCTGACGCTGCTGCACGCCCCGCAGTTCGTCGAGGCGGCGCGCCACCTGGGCGCGCGCGTGATGAAGGAAGCCGATCCTTCCCCCGATAGCCGCCTGATGTACGGGTTCCGTCTGGTGGCCTCGCGTCCGCCCACCGCGGACGAACTGGCCATCCTCCGGGCCGCGCTCGAT
>JBGTFI010000145.1:0-10499 GCA_041747335.1 Phycisphaeraceae bacterium
CCATGGCATCAAGGTGGCGCAGGTGCTGCTCACGCGCGGCGACTTCGACGATCGCACTCGTTTCCTGAACATACGCAACTGCGTCATGCGACTGCACGAACTTGGGTGCGTGCCGATCCTTAATGAGAACGACACCGTTGCGGTCGATGAGCTTCGCTTCGGCGACAACGACATGCTCGCGGGGCTGGTGTGCAACGCCCTCCCGGCCGACGCTTTGGTGCTGCTGACGGTGGTGGACGGCATCCTGGGTCTTGACGGGCAGCGCATCGACCTGATCACCGATCCCAAAGCCGCGCAGGCGCTCGCCCGAGCGGAGAAGACGAAGTTCGGAAGCGGCGGGATTACCAGCAAGATCGAGGCCACGCGCCTGGCCACCGAAGCGGGCGAGATCGCGGTGATCGCCAACGGCCGCGTGCCGAACGTGCTGCTGAAACTCTTCGATGGCAAGGGCGGGCAGGTCGGCACCGTCTTCACCCCGGCGATGCGCAAGCTCGACAGCCGGCGGCGCTGGATCGGGCTGACCCGCCGCCCCGCCGGAACCCTCGTCGTCGATGACGGCGCCGCCAACGCGCTGGCCGCGCAAGGCCGAAGCCTCTTGGCGATCGGCATCCTTGAAGTGCAGCAGCCGTTCGAGCGCGGTCAGGTGGTGCGCGTCATCGACCGTCAAGGCAGGGAAATCGCCCGCGGCCTGAGCAACTACAGCGCCGAAGAGGTGGAGATGATCAAGGGTAAGCGCTCGAACCAGTTGGAGAAAGTCTTAGGCCGCCCCGCCTACGCGGAAGTGATCCACCGCGACAACATGGTGGTGGTGGGGAGTAAAGCGACGGAGCGACGAAGCGACGGAGCGACGGAGTGTTGAAGGCGCGTCGCCCGCGCTATTCGCCTGAACCCGCATCCTCCCGTTCCGCCTCGCCGGGGAAGTCTTCAGGCAACCCGGTGGTGACGTTCCCCGTGGCGACCCACTCGCAGCTTCGCCGGAGGATGGTGGCGAAGCCCACGCAGTCCATCGCCCCGACATCGTGGCCCATCACGTTCGTGACGACCCGCCCCTTGCCGTAGGGAACCCACCAGAGCATCGGCTCGCTCACGCCCGTCCCGCCGGTTTCCGTGGCGGAAAAGGCGGTCATGAGCAGGTGAACATCCCGCGCCGGGCCGCGCTGACCGTGATAAAGCTCATCGCGGCTGTGCGCCCAGTGGCGCGGCATGTCCAGCGTGATCGCGTGGTTGGGATCGATCACCGTGACGGTGAACGGGTGCATGTGGCCGTGCCCCGCGCCCGGCCCCTGGCCCGCGGGCTGCCGGACAATGCACTGGTGTTCATCGACCAGGATGCGATCGCCAGCGTCGGCTGATCGCCACAGCAGACCGACCATCTTCTCGTACTCGGTCCATCCGGGGAAGGCGTTGTTCGCGGCGTGGATGACGACCACCCCCCCACCGCCACGGACGTACTGCTCGAAGTCCTTGCGCACCGGCTCGGGCCAGAGCTCGCCGTTGTAGTTGAGCAGCACGACATCGTGCGCGGCGAAATCCGGCCGCCAGCGATCCCACTGTGCGGCGTCGGCCTCACGCGGCGGCGAGGTCGAGACCTCGACGGTGAAGCGATCGTCGGCCGCGAGCTGGTCGATCATGACCGGTGTGGTGGCCTGCCAGTTGTGATTGTTCTGCCCGTCGATGAGCAGCACGCGGATCGGCTGGGCGAAAAGTGACGAGGCGCTCGCGATCAGGGTGAGGGCGAGCATGAAGGCCCCGGCTGCGCGTGGATGGAACGGTTTCATGGATGAACTCCTTGAAGGTGATCGGGAGACGAGTGCGCAAGACCCCATGAGCGACGTCAAGCTCTGATGATACCCGCAAAGAATAGTGGGGCTGGCGTCTCGCCCGCCTTCAGGCCGAAGGCCTGACACATCCGCCGCGATGTCGTGGCAGGTCGGCGCAAACTTGCGGCTTCGCCGCAATGGCGGGCGGGACGCCCGCCCCACTGTCCATCACGGTCCGCTATCCGCTATCCGCTAACTCATCCCTTCCCCCCTTCTGCTACCCTGTCCCGCCTTATGGCCCTGCTGAGCATCGCGAATCTTCAATTTAACATCGGCGACCTGACCCTGCTTGACGGTGTGAACCTCACCCTTGATTGGGGGGACAAGATCGCCCTGGTCGGCCGGAATGGGTGCGGGAAGTCCACGCTCCTGAAGCTGATCGCCGGGCTGGCCGGTCACGCTCCGGATGCCGGGCAGATTCAGCTTGCCCGCGGGGCGGAGGCCGGCTACCTCGAACAGCACCCGAACCTTGACCTCTCGCGCACCCTGCGCGAGGAGGCGGCCGCGGCCTTGGCCGACGCTCACCGGCTGGAGGAGCACCTGCACAAGCTCGCCGACGCCATGGCCGAGGCCACCGGCGATGAACTGACCGCCATCCTCAAAGAGTACGAGCACATCGAGCACCAGCTTGAGGCGATGGGCGGCGCGGCACGCGATCATGAAGTCGAAGCCACCCTCCACGGCCTGGGGCTGACCGATGAACTCTTCGGCGTGGCCGTGCGCGACCTCTCCGGCGGGCAGAAGGCGCGGCTGGCGCTGGCCAAGCTTCTGCTGGCCGCGCCGGACCTGCTGCTGCTCGACGAACCGACCAACCACCTGGACATCGAAGCGCGGCGCTGGCTGGAGGATTTCCTCCTCGAATACACCGGCGCGGTGATTCTCGTCAGCCACGACCGCTGGCTGCTCAACCGCGTGGTCAGCCGCATCTGCGAGCTTCAGATGGGCAGACTTGAGGATTATCCCGGGCAGTACGACCAGTACCGCGAGCTGCGCGTCGAGCGCCGCCTGGCGCATCAGCGGGTCTTCGACAAGCAGCAGCAGCGCATCAAGCAGGAGCAGGCGTTCATCGACCGCTACCGCGCCGGCCAGCGCGCCCGCCAGGCCAAAGGCCGGGAAAAACGGCTGGAACGATTCAAATCGGAGGAGACCGTCGAACGCCCGTTCGATGAGGACGCCATGCACCTGCGCTTCGCCCCTCGACAGCGCAGCGGGGATATCGTGCTGACGGCCGAGCACCTGACCAAGGGCTACGAGAACAAACCGCTTTTCAAGGATTTCTCGATCCAGATCCGCCGGGGGGACCGGATCGGGGTGATCGGCCCCAACGGCGCGGGAAAAACCACCCTCATCCGCTGCATGTTGGGTGAAACTCCGGTCGACAGCGGCGAAGTGCGCATCGGGGCGGCGCTCAGCGTCGGGCATTATCGGCAGACGCACGAGCACCTGGACCTCTCGCAGACCGTGGTTGAATACCTGCGGCTGCACGTCGAGAGCGAGACCGAGCAGCAGGCCCGCGACCTGGCGGGCGCGTTTCTTTTTTCGGGGGATGAGCAGGACAAGCAGCTCGGCGTGCTCAGCGGAGGCGAGCGCGGGCGGGCGGTGCTGGCGGGCCTCATGACCGGCGGACACAACCTGCTGATTCTCGACGAGCCGACCAACCACCTGGACATCCCCAGCGCCGAACGACTCGAACATGCCCTGCGGGCCTACACCAAGGAACCCACCGGATGGGGCGAACAGGCCCGCGCCGGGGGCGGGACGCTCATCCTCATCACCCACGACCGGACGCTGCTGGACGCGGTGGTGAACAAGCTCATCATCCTCGACGGCCAGGGCGGCAGCCGCGTCTTCCTGGGAAACTACACCCAGTACATCCAAGCCCTGCTGGCCGAGGCGCCCCCCAAGCCCGCCGCAGAGCCGACGAGAACGGCGCACGGCAAGTCGTCCAGGAACGCAGCGGAAAAGCGGAGCGGGAAGAACAAGGCGGCCGAGCCGGCCACGCAGAAGTCTTCGGCCCTCACCAAGCTCAGCCAAAAGGCGATTGAGAAGCGCATCGGGGAGATCGAGGCGGACCTCGGCCGCATCGACGCCCAACTGGCCGACCCTGACACCTACCGCGACGCGACGAAGATCAAAACGCTGCAAGGCAAGCGGCAGACCCTGGCCGCGGAACTCGCGCCGCTGGAGGAGGAGTGGCTCAGGCGCGGGGTGGCGGGGTGAGTTCTCTCATCCAGGGAATCCTCATTTCCCCGGCCGGCACGTGAAGAAATGTAAACTTCTCCGACAGGGGCTTAGTTCGCCGGCACTTTCGGCAGCGGCTTGGACTTGCTGCGAAGCTGAGGCACCATCTCACCGGTGATCTCGAGCTTGCGGCGGAGGGTCGCGCTCATCTTCTCCAGGTGGGTGTTGACCAGGAAGTCGCGGATGCGCTCACGCACGGCCTTCCATTCATCGTGTTGGGGGCACGGCTGGCGGTCGTCGCAGCGTGCCATGCCGACGACGCACTGTTCGAGTTCGTCCACCCCGTCGACGACCTTCACGATATCGAAGAGGGTGATGTCACGGGGCTTGCGCGCCAGGGCGAATCCGCCGCCGCGCCCCTTGGCGCTGGTGAGGAGGCCCTTGCGGACCAGATCCTGAAAAATCTTCGCCACGAAATGACGCGGCAGGTCGGTCCCTTCGCACAGTTCATCGAGCAGGACGTACCCATCGGGCCGAAGCATCGCCAGCCGGGCCATCGCGCGCATCGCGTAAGCGCAAGCATTGGAATAGAGCATCGCGTAAACTCCGTCGCCGATTCCGGCCCGGCACGGATGGTGCTTACCGGTCGTCGTGGGGGAATCGAGGTACGGCCCAAACCGTACCAGAATACAATATACCTTTTTATCGTCTGTTGGCAAGGCCCCACCACTAAAAAATATCTTGAGGGCAAAATGACCGCCAATCTCCATCGAATCGGCGTCCTGACGGGTGGCGGGGACTGTCCCGGACTCAACGCTGTCATCCGGGCTGTGACCAAGGCCGCCATCTACACCCACGACCTCGAGGTTTTCGGGATCGAGGATGGATTCCTGGGCCTGATCCAGAACCGCATCCGTCCCCTCGAACCGGCCCACGTCTCCAACATCCTCACCCTCGGCGGCACGATTCTGGGCACCAACAACAAGTGCGATCCCACCCGCTATGCCGTCAAAAGCGCCGACGGGACCGTCGAAACGCGCAATGTCCTCGACCGCTGCATGGAGCACTACCACCATCACCACCTCGACGCCCTGGTGGTCATCGGCGGCGACGGAACCATGGCGGCCGCGGCCAACTTCGTTCGTCACGGCGTCAACTGCATCGGCGTCCCCAAGACCATCGACAACGACCTCGAAGGCACCGATGTCACCTTCGGATTCGCCACCGCCCGGGCCATCGCCACCGAGGCCCTCGATCGCATCCACACCACGGCCGCCAGCCACCACCGCGCGATGATCGTCGAAGTCATGGGCCGCAACGCCGGATGGATCGCCCTGCACGCGGGCATCGCCTCGGGCAGCGACGTGATCCTCATCCCCGAAATCCCCTTCGATATCGACAAGGTCTGCAAGTACGTCCAACAGCGCTCCAAACGCGGCAAACGCTTCACCATTCTCTGCGTCTCCGAAGGCGCAAAACCGGTCGGCGGCGAGCAGGTAGTTAATCACATTGACCCGACCTCTCCCGACCCCATTCGCCTGGGCGGCGTGGGCAAGGTCGTGGCCGATCAGATCGAGGACAAAACCGGCATCGAAACGCGCTGCACCGTGCTGGGCCACGTCCAGCGCGGCGGCACGCCCGTGCCGGAAGACCGCGTCCTGGCCACCGAGTTCGGCCACGCGGCCATCAAAGCCCTCCTCAGCGGCGAGAAAAACCGCCTGGTCGTGATGAAAGGCAGAGAGGTGACGCACATCGACATCCTCTCGGTCGAGGGCAAGCAGCGCACGGTCCCCAAAGACCACCCCCTCATCGCCGCGGCGCGGGATGTCGGGACGTGCTTCGGGGATTGAGGGCGTGAGCTTCGCTCCCCCCTTTGCCAACCGCCCGCGCGGTTGCTAGCATAGGGGTTTACTGCCTCCCGAACCCCCGTTCCGGGGTTGTGAGGCGGTCATGGTGACGGTTTTCTCAGGCCCGCCCTTTTCGGGGGTGGGCAGCCCCCAGCATGGAACGTGACGACGATGAGCATCACCGCTGAACGTAAGACGCAGGTCATTCAGGAGTACCGACGCGGCGACCACGATGGTGGATCGCCGGAGGTGCAGGTGGCGTTGTTGACCGAGCGGATCAACGGGCTGACGGAGCACTTCCGCAGCAACAAGCACGACTTCGCGTCTCGTCGCGGGCTGGTGCTGATGGTCGGCAAGCGCAACCGCCTGCTGCGGTACCTCGCGCGGAAGGACCGGCAGCGTTACCTGGACCTCATCGGGCGTCTCGGATTGCGTAAGTGATTGCCAATAAGGTCTTTGAGATTCATGATCGGGGTTAGTGGTTGAGCCGGGAGCAAGTAGCCGGGGCCAGATGGGGGATAGGACTGAGTTGTAACCGACGGCCAAGGCCGTCGTTTGTGTGGAAGCGATGGGACAGAGGGCTTGGCGCCCGCGCTTGAGGGACATGGCAACCGGTCCGATCCGTTGGGCCGGCGTCGAATTCGAGCCCGAGCTCCAATCTCCCTGTCTTCTGCTTCCAGTTTGGCAATCGGCCGCGGGACGCCCCCGGTGTTCGGGAATCGGCGCGGGCATCAGCCCGGCGGACTCCCGTCCCCCCCAGGCGTCCGGCGCATCGACGCGTGACGACGCTTTCGCGGCCCGGATTTCACGCAAGCCAGAAGCAGAGGATCAAGAAACATGGCAGTGACCCGAGTGGAAATGGAACTGGGCGGTCGGACCCTGAGCATCGAGACCGGCAAGGTCGCCAAGCAGGCGGACGGGGCGGTTTGGGTGCAGTACGGTGAAACGGTGGTGCTGGGGACGGTGGTGCGTGACAAGCCGCGCGAGGGGATCGACTTTTTCCCTTTGACGGTGGATTACCGGGAGAAGCTCAACGCGGCGGGCAAGTTCCCCGGAGGCTTCCGCAAGCGGGAGGGGGCGCCCAACAACAAGGAAATCCTGACGATGCGGAACATTGACCGGCCGCTTCGGCCTCTGTTCCCCAAGGGTTTCATGGACGAGGTGCAGATTCAGTGCTGGGTGCTGGCGGCGGATGGTCAGAACGAACCGGATGTGCTGGCGGGCATCGCCGCGTCGGCCGCGCTGGCGGTCAGCAGCACTCCCTTCGACGGGCCGGTCGGCAACGTGCGCATCGGGCGCGTGGATGGAAAACTGGTCGTCATGCCCACCGCGGCGCAGAACGAGTACAGCGATCTGGACATGCTGCTGTGCGGGCACAAGGACGGGCTGAACATGATCGAGGTCGGCGCCCATGAGCTGCCCGAGCAGGCGGTCGCCGAGGCGATCGAGTTCGGGTACGGGTACGTGAAGAAGATCGCGGCGCTGATCGGTGATCTCGCGGCCAAGGCCGGAAAGGAAAAAGTCGGCGGTCCCGAACCGGCGCCGCGGGAGATCATCGACAAGGTGACGGCGAAACTCACCGCGCCGCTGCGGGCAGCCAAGACGCTCGACGGAAACAAACTCGCGCGGCAGGAGGCGGTGAAGAAGGCGATCAGCGACTTCCTGGCAAGCGAGTTCCCCGCGCCGGACGAGAACGCGGGCGTCGGAAGGTATCGCGCGTGGGAGAAGTCCGTTGCGCAGGCGAAGGGTGAGATTCACGACCTCGAAGAGAGGCTCACCCGCGAGATCATCCGCACCGGGAAACGCACGGACGGCCGCGGCTTCGACGAGCTTCGCAAGATCACCTGCGAGGTCGGCGTACTCCCGCGGGTCCATGGCTCGGCCATCTTCACCCGCGGCGAGACGCAGGCTCTGGTGACGGTGACCCTCGGCACCAGCAAGGACGAGCAGATCGTGGACGGGCTGGGCGAAGAGTTCAGCGAGAAGTTCTACCTTCACTACAACTTCCCGCCCTTCTCCGTCGGCGAAGCCAAGCGCATCACCGGCCCCAGCCGTCGGGACATCGGGCACGGAATGCTCGCCCAGAAGGCGCTTCAGCCGGTGCTCCCGGCCGTGGAGGACTTCCCCTACACCGTTCGCGTCGTGAGCGACATCCTCGAATCCAACGGGTCGTCCAGCATGGCCAGCGCCTGCGGCGGAACGCTCGCGCTGCTCGACGCGGGCGTCCCGATCACCGCGCCGGTGGCGGGGATCAGCATCGGGATCATCCAGGGCGATGAACCGGGTCAGGAGGACATCTTCCTGACCGACATCCAGGGCGAGGAGGACCACTTCGGCGACATGGACTTCAAGGTCACCGGAACCCGCAAGGGCATCACCGCGATCCAGCTTGACCTGAAGATCCGCGGGTTGACCATGGCCCAGATCACCCGCGCGTTCGAGCTGGCTCGCAAGAACCGCATCCAGATCATCGAGAAGATCGAGGCGGCGATCCCCACCCACCGGGCACAACTGAGTCCCTACGCCCCACGGCTGCTGACCACCTGGATCAACCCGGACAAGATCGGCAAGCTCATCGGTCCGGGCGGAAAGACGATCCGCGGGATCCAGGAAGCGACCGGCGCGACGATCGAGGTCGAAGAAGACGGAACGGTCTTTGTTTCCGCCGTCGGCGCGGGCAAGGCCGAACGTGCCCTGGAAGAGGTCGAGAAGCTGTGCGCGGAGGTCAAGCTTGGCGCGCTCTACACCGGCAAAGTCACTTCCGTCAAGGACTTCGGCGCGTTCGTGGAGCTTACGCCCGGACAGGACGGGCTTTGCCACATCTCGGAGCTGGCGGATGGTTACGTCGAGAAAGTCAGCGACGTGGTGAAGGTCGGCGACCAGATCCGGGTGAAGGTGATCCTCGTCGACGAGCAGGGAAGGGTCAAGCTCTCGCGCAAGGCGGCCTTGGCTGAGGAGGGCAAGAAAGAAAAGGCTTCCGTCTAGAGCGGCCTGCGGTATAATGGCTTGCCGGAGAGACCTGGAGGGAGAGAGACGCCGGGGTTGTCGTGCGGTCGGCGCAGGTCTCGCGCCGCCGCGGCGGTAAGTTGGCGGGGTCGCACCTCATTTCCGCGGCCTCGCCCCCGTCTCGAACGGCTTGGCCATGTGTGACCGCCTTTCCCGAGCGTCTCGCGGACGCGTCATCACGCGACACCCGTTTCGTCGCGCCCCAGGGCTGGGGCGCGACGGTGTTGTCGCGCGCCCCCCTGACGCACCGTCGCTTCGTTCACGTCCGGACAGTCTCATTTCGCCGCCCTTTTCAGAAGGAGCCCCCCATGTCAACGAGCGGCAATGTGAAGTGGTTTGATCCGAAGAAGGGTTTCGGGTTCATCGTCGGCCCCAACGGACAGGACGTCTTCGTCCACTACTCCAACATCCGAGGTGACGGATTCCGGTCCCTGAAGGACGGCGAGCCGGTTCAGTACGAACTGATCGAGGGCGAGAAGGGCTGGCAGGCCCGTGAGGTGCAGCGCTCCCGGCAGGATCGCGCCGATCGTATCGAGCGCGGGCCGCGCTCCGAACGCACTGAACACGCCGAGGCATCAAGTCACCACGTCACGAACAAGGCCTGACTCGGGGCCGCCGGACACCTCTGTCTTACCACAGCGCCTTGCCTTGATGGCGGCGCGTCATGGCTTTCTCGTCCATCCACCTCAATCTTGCCGCCCGAGGTCAAGCCCGCGGCCGGGAAGAGTTCCCGCGCATCGTTTACCATCACGCCTCGGCGGCGGCTGATCCCTTTCGTCAAGGTGTGCGAGCGAAGCGATGAGAAAACTGCGGTGCGTGGCGATCGGGCTGGATTTCGGGACCGAATCCGTGCGGGCGCTTGTGGTGGATCTCACGGGAACCGAGCTCGGCTCGGCGACCGCCAGATACCGCCACGGGCAGATCACGCAAACCCTTCCGACCACCGGCAAACGGCTGCCGCACGACTTCGCCCTTCAGCATCCGGGGGACTGGATCGAATCGGCCGCGAAGGCGGTGCGGGGCGCGATGCGACAAGCGGGATGTGACGCGGGCGAGGTGATCGGCATCGGCGTGGACTTTACGAGCTGCACGATACTCCCATGCCGGCGCGACGGCACGCCGCTGTGTGAAGTCTCGAAGTTCGGGAAGAACATGTATGCCTGGCCGAAGCTGTGGAAGCACCACGGGGCCAAGACGCAGACCCAGCGCCTCAACGCGATCGCGCGGGAGCGGAAGGAGCCGTGGCTGGCGAGGTACGGGGGGATCATCGGGCTGGAGTGGTTTTTCCCGAAGATTCTGGAGACCCTCGAGCACGCGCCGCGGGTGTATGACGGGGCCGAGGTGTGGATCGAGGGCGGCGACTGGTTCGTGTGGCAGCTCGTGGGAGGGGAGGCGCACAGCCTGCCGCGCTCGACCTGTCAGGCGGGTTACAAGGCGATGTGGAACGCGGCTGCGGGCTACCCCTCGAGTGAGTACTTCAAGGCCGCCCACCCGGCGATGGAGCACGTGGTGCGCGACAAGATGCCCGGCCGGCTGCTCGCGCCGGGTCAGGCGGCGGGAGGACTCAGTGAGGCGATGGCAAAGAAGCTCGGCCTGCGGGCCGGGACGCCCGTGAGCGCCGCGATCATCGATGCCCACGCGGGGG
>JBGTFI010000146.1:0-3472 GCA_041747335.1 Phycisphaeraceae bacterium
GTGATGTGCGGCCGTGTAGTTGAGCGATTGAACGTCGTCGAAGATGGAAATGGAGATCGTTCGCGTCACGCCCGGAATGCTGCCGCCGACCATCAACACGACGCCGAACTCGCCGACGGTGTGCGCGAACGTCAGGACCAATCCGGTCAGGATACCCGTCCATGAGAGCGGCAGGACGACGCGAAAGAATGTTCGAACGCGCGACACGCCGAGGCACCACGATGCCTCGACAAGTTTGCGATTGACCGCCGCGAACGACGAGGCGAAGGGGCGCACCGCGAACGGGATGTTGAAGAGCACCGACGCCAGGAGTATCCCCGCAAAGGAAAAGGGCAGCATTCCGCCCGTGAGCGTTTCATACGCCTGGCCGATGGGACTGCGCGGCCCGGTCGCCCAAAGTATGTAGAAGCCGACGACGGAGGGGGGGAGAATGATCGGCAGCGCGACCGTCGCCTCGACGAGAAACTTCCCACGAAAGCGCGCCGACGCGAGCCAATAGGCTAGCGGCAGGCCGAGGATCAGCAGGATCACGGTCGTGCAGGCCGCAAGCCGGAGCGTCAGCCAGATTGCCGTCCAGTCCAGGTTCATTGGTGCAAGTCTTGAAGCGGACGCGAGGGCGCCGGTCTGGTGGTGTCAAAAGGGTGATATCGAGCCAGTCCGCGTTTCCAGACTGGGGTTGGCGAGAGGTCAATCCCCCGGCAGCACGAAGCCAAACTGCTTGAGGATCGCTCGCCCGTCCGTGCCTGTGGCGAACGCCTTGAAGTGCTGCGTGGCGTCCATATCCTTGGCCCACGAGAGTATAACGCCGGCTTGCTCCAGCGTTGGGTACGACTCCAGTGGTACCGTCCAGTACCGACCCTTTTCCTTCATCGCCGGCGCGAGCGCGAGGGACAGGGCGATGATGCCGATGTCGGCCGCGCCAGACTCGACGAACTGCGCCGTTTGCGCGATGTTCTCGCCGAGAACCAGCCGGTCCGCCACACGATCATGGATGCCGAGAGACTTCATCGCGGCCTCGGCTGCGCGCCCATACGGCGCATGCTCCGGGTTGGCGATGGCGATCTTCCTCACCGACGGCTGCGCGAGGGCCTCGATCCCGAGCGCCTGTACGTCGAGCGGTGAGTCGTTGCGGACCCATACGACGATCTGCCCGATCGCGTAATCGAACTGCGATTCCGTCAGCGTCAATCCGGCCTCCGCCAATTTGCGCGGATACTCGACATCGGCGGAGAAGTAGATGTCGAACGGGGCCCTGTTCGTCAGTTGTGCATAGAAGTTGCCCGACGATCCGTAAGTTGGCGTCACTTTGGCGCCCGGCGTCATCTTTTCAAACCGGGTGATGACCTCGTGCATCGCGAACTTCAGGTCGGCCGCCGCCGCTACCCTCACCATGCGAACGGCGCCCTCCTCCTTCGGATTGCCGACGCCCCTCTCGCATCCCAACGTGGCGAGCAATAATCCGCAGGCTTTGAGAAGGACGACGGAGGTGCGGCACGTGGTGAGCATGGGCGTCCTTTTGGTTGACCGGCGATTGGGAGTGACGCTGATCCTGGCGAGAATATTATTGTCGCGCGGTCGGCCCTCCGCTCGTCGCGCCCAGATGCCTGTAACCACCATGAGCCAATGGACTACGCGATTGGAAAGCGGGATCACGCGCGGTCCACCCTATGATCGTTCGTGGCGCTGCAAAGAAGAACACGGGTTTGGCTGGGTATGCCAGCGTGGATTCTGGTTGCATTCATTCCGTCCGCGACAGCCGCGTTCGTTGAAACCGGGCCGTGGTACGACTCGCTGAACCGGCCCGCTTGGACGCCTCCATCATGGGTGTTCGGGCCGGTATGGACGCTGCTCTACCTGCTCATGGGCATCGCTGCTTGGCGCGTCTGGTTGAGATCAGGCTTCGGTGATCACAGCACACGACGCGCGCTGTAGCTTTTCCTGGTGCACCTGATCTTCAATGCCGCGTGGACATGGCTCTTCTTCGGCCTGCACATGCTCACCGCCTCAGCGGTTGAGATCGTCATCCTGTGGATGATGATTGTCGCGCTGGTCGTGGTGTTCTGGAAGCGCGACCGACTCGCGGGAATGCTCCTGCTGCCGTACCTGCTGTGGGTGACGTACGCGGTGATGCTCAGTATCGGGTTTGCGGTGATGAACTCGCAGTAGGCAAGTCGAGGGTCAGCGGGGCGCGAGTGATGGTCATCGAGCGGGCTCGAACCTAGAACCTAGCGGTTAATCCGCCTGCGGTCCGCCGCGGCGGACTCTACCAAAGAGTTGGTCCAACCAAGCTCTCCCGACACCGGACTTGAGCCACGTTTCACGAGCCATGGCTTCGGCGCGGGATTCGAACTGCTCGTTGTGAAGTATCGTCCAAGGTCCCGCGTTGCGTGAAGTGTGCTTACGTGGGTTGTGCTCAACGCGGTTGTGTTCGCGCAGGCGGCGGTCGAGGTCATCGGTGTGACCGGTGTATCGCCGGCCCGTGGTGTTACTCACGAGCACATACGTGAAGAAAGGCAAACTCAGGCGTCATGTTCTCCGGGTCCGTTGGATCGAGGCGCAGCGACATCGCGCACTCCCTTCGGATGTGCTCACCTTGACCGTCCGTGGTCGGCCGGTGTGATCGTGGTTCCGGTGCGGGCCGCGCGCCGCGACCCGCTACTGGATACCTACGCGGCGCGATCTCGAAGTTGCGTGCAAGGCCCACGAGAGCAACCCTGCTGTTAAACTCAGGCCACCCGTCAACCAGAGAGCGCGAGAGTTTGAGAGGGTTGCCGCCGGTGGGGCGAGAGCAACCGTCGGGGTTGCTGTCGGACCCCGAGATTCGGCTTCAAGACCGAGAGCGCGGCGGGCGGGCCGGGCGCCCCATCGGGACCGCGAACACAGGTCGTTGAGCCGCTCGTCCGCATGTCTCATGGTAATGCATTCCCATACACCTGACGATGCGACGGGTAAGCGATGGCTCATTCATTCTCCGTAATGGCGGCTGAACCCACTCCGTTCAACTGCACCGGTGCTCCAGCAGGAGATCGATCAACTCCCGCAGCCCCACCAGCGCGACCTTGATCCCAGCGTCAGAGAATCCGTACGGCAGAACCAGATGATCGCGGTGAACCATGCTGCCGCAGGAGTACAGGACATTGGGCACGTACCCCTCGCGCTCATCGGCCTGAGGCGCCATCAGCGGTTCGGGCAGAGCGGCGATGACGCGACCCGGATCATGCAAATCAAGCAGCATCGCGCCGATGCCGTACCGCCGCATCGGCCCGACGCCGTGCGTGAGCACTAACCATCCCGCCCCGGTCTCGATGGGTGAACCGCAGTTGCCGATCTGGACGAGTTCCCACGGCCGCTTGGGCGCCTGAAGAACGCGGGTTTCGTTCCAGAATCGCACATTGTCAGAGCGCATCAGGTAGGCGTTCTCACGATCAGAGCGTGCGAGCATTACATACTTGCCGCCGATCGGTCGGGGAAA
>JBGTFI010000147.1:0-4069 GCA_041747335.1 Phycisphaeraceae bacterium
GCTCTTCCGATCTGATGGCGACGGCGGGGCTGGTGCTGACGGCGCCGCTGGTGGTGGCCTGCTGCGCGTGGATCCGCTTTGTGGACGGGGCGCCGGCGCTTTATCGGCAGTGGCGGGTGGGGCGCGGGGGGTGGTTGTATCGGATCTACAAGCTGCGGACGATGGTCCTCGACGCCGAGCGCGACCAGGTTCCGCGTTTCGCGAGCAAAGGCGATGCCCGGATTCTGCCCGGTTGTGCCTGGATGCGTAAGGCCCACGTGGACGAGCTGCCGCAGCTCGTGAACGTGCTGCTGGGGCAGATGAGCCTGGTGGGACCGAGGCCCGAGCGTCCGGAGGTGATGGAGGACCTTTACCCGGCAATTCCACGGATCGAGCGTCGACTGGCGGTTCGCCCGGGGCTGACCGGTCTTGCCCAGATTGAACAGGGGTACGCGAACGACACGCGGGGAAGCCGGTTGAAGATGGCGCACGACCTGCGTTACCTGCGGCGTCGGAGCCTTGCGACGGACGTTCGGCTGATGTTTCGCACGCTGCCCAAGGTATGGGATCGCGCTTCGCTGTAAACGATGTGTTGGATGAGGAGCCTGGAGATCACGATGCACGCCCCCCAAGGACACCGAAGACCGGCTCTGCCGAGCGTGTGGTGGCTGCTGTGCCTGGGGCTGGCGGCGGGCGGGTGCGCCAAGCGCCACACGGATTTTGGGGCGTTCGTAACCGAACCGCGTCCGCTGGTGACCTCGACGGATTACGTGCTGGCGCCGCCGGACGTGATCCTCATCAGCTCGAAGCGGGCGCGGGAGATCAACGGGCACACGGAGACGATCCGTCCGGACGGAAAGATCACGCTGCCGCTGCTGGGTTCGGTGTTCGTGGCGGGGCGGACGGCGGAGCAGGTGAGCGCGGAGCTGTCGGTGATGGCCCGCGAGTATTACGAGGACGCGGAGGTCTCCCTGCGGGTGATCGGCTTCAACAGCAAGAAGATCTACGTCTTCGGGGAGGTGGGCGGTCCGGGACCGTACTCCTACAACGGGGCGAACACCGTGCTGCGGACGCTGGCGCAGGCGCAGCCGACGCGCCTGGCGGATCCCAAAACGATCCACGTGCTGCGCCCCAGCCCCGACGGCGAGATGAGAAGGAAGATGACCATCGACCTCAACAAGATGGTGAAGGAGGGCGACACGACCCTCGACGCGGTGCTGGAGGAGGGCGACATCATTTATGTGCCGCCGAATCCGCTGGCGGCGGTGGGGCTTGCGCTTCAGCAGGTTCTTCTGCCGATCACGCCGGCGGCGGCGGTGGTGCGCAACCCCAGCGACATCGGCGCGGACGTCACGGATCCGAACTACGGGCGCTATGACTCGACCCGATAACCGAAGATCGGCACGGCTATGACGATGGGTTCACAAAGCAATCACGCGCAGGCGATCTTCGAGCTGTGGGAGGTGCTGTGCCGCTTCCGGTGGCACTTCATCATCCCGGCGTTCGTCTTCTCGACGCTGCTGATGGCGTCGAGCCTGTTCCTGCCGCGCAAGTACAAGGCCGAGGCGACCTTCGAGCGCCGTACGGACATGGTGCTGACGGAGATCACCAACCGCGGGGCGACGCGGGCGTTTGAGAATCCGCGGCACTCCATCACGGAGGAGGTCGCGGGTCAGCCGGCGATCGATGCGCTGGTGACGACCCTGGAGAAGCGATACAAGGAGCAGGGCGCGCCGCAGTCGGTGCGGCAGGCTCTCGATCGGGCGCGGGGAGAGCTTCGGCAGAAGGTGGTGGTGGTGCATGACATCGCCAGCAATGAGCTCGACCGCGTGCGCGTGTCGTACATCGGTCACCATCCGGTGGTGGCGCGGGACATCGTCAACCTCCTGGTGGAAAGCTACATCGCCCGCAGCCGCAGCCAGATGGACCAGCGCCTGGCGCAGTCCGGCGCGTTCTTCGACGCCGAGGTCGAGCGGTATCGGGGGCTGATTGAAGAGATCGAAAACGAAAAGCTGCAGTTCGAGATCGAGCACGCCGACCTGCTCCCGGATCAACCCCAGAGCGTGCAGACGATCCTGGCGGAGGTGACGCCGCGACTGGAGGAGGCGGTCAAGGAGCGCGAGGTCGTGGCGGCGCAGATTCAGGGACTGCGCAAGCGTCTGGAGCAGACCCCCCCCACCACCACGGTGGCGGTGTCCGCCAGGAACCCGGAGCTGGCGCAGCTCGAAACCAATCTGAGGGAGCTGAGAAACCGCTTGTCGGAGTACCGCGGGACGCTCAAGATGACCCCGCGCCACCCGGACATCGTGGCGCTCGAGCAGCAGATCGCCGAGGTGCAGGCCCGGATCGACGCGCTTCCGGCCACGGTGGTGACGCAGCAGCAGGTCGCCGCCAACCCCAGGCGCGACGAGCTCGACCTGATGCTGGCGACGGCGGAGAGCCAGTACGAATCCCTCACCGCGCGGGTCGAAAGCCTCGGCGCGCAGGTGGAGGCGATGAACGCGGAAGCGGCGAACCTGTTTCCGATCCGCAGCGACTACCGCAAACTCATCCGTCGTCAGGAGCAGGCCGTGCGCCAACTGGGCTTCTGGGAGGACAACCTGCGGCGCGTAAGCATGGCGGCGGCGGCCGAGAGCGGCGACCGAGGCATCCGCATGGAGTTCATCAAGCCAAGCGACCCGGTGACGCGGCCGATCTCGCCGAACCTGGCGCAGGTGTTCGCCGCGGCGATCGCGGTGGGGCTGCTGGCGGGCGGGGTGAGCGTGTTCTTCGCGCACCGCACGGACGAGACCTTCAGCGACGGGGACAAGCTCGCCGAGTCGTTCGAGCTTCCGCTGCTGGGGCAGGTCAGTGAGATCATCTCGGCGGGCGAGCGCCGCGCCCGGCGGTTCCGCAACCGGGTGGTCATTCCGCTCAATTCCCTGGCGATGGCGGGCGTGACGGTGTTCGTCGCGTCGCTGGTGTATCTGAGCCTGGAGAAGCCCCAGGCGTTCAACCGTTTCACCGATCAGCCCGCGCAGTTCATCGTCGAGCGCCTTTCGAGCCACTCGCGCACGCGGCCGGATGCGCCCCCCAAGGAGTAAGCCGGATGTACCAGGACTTCTACAATCTGGCGGTTGCGCCGTTCGAGAACTCGCCCGAGCCGCGGTTCTTCTTCGCCAGCGAGCATCACCGCGAGGCGCTGGCGGCGATCGAGTACACGATCCGCCTGCGCAAGGGGTTCGTGCTGATCACCGGAGACATCGGATCGGGCAAAACGACCGTGGGGCAGACGATGTGCGAGCGCTGCGGCGACCGCGTGGACATCGTGTCGCTGATGCACGGGCAGGACCACCCGATCCACCTGCTGCGGCAGATTCACCGGGCCCTGGGCTCCGGCCACGGCGCCGGCGATGACCGCAACCTGCTGCTCGAGACGCTCCGCGAGCACCTGGAACGGCAGCACGACCAGAATCGGCCGGTGGTGCTGCTGGTGGACGAGGCCCAGACGTGTTCGGACGCCGCCCTGGAGGAGCTTCGCCTGCTGTCGAACTTCGAGCACCACGGCGAGAAGCTCCTGCAGATCGTGCTGATCGGTCAGCCGGAGCTTCGGGATCGTCTCGCGGCCGGGTCGATGGCGGCGCTTCGTCAGCGGATCGTGCTGGCCAAGCGTGTGCAGCCGCTGAGCCTGATCGACACGGGGGCGTACGTTCAGCACCGGCTGCGCGTGGCGGCGGTGGATCCCCACCGGATGGGCGTGACGTTCGCGGCCCCGGCGATCGAGCAGATTCACCGTCAGAGCCGGGGGATTCCGCGGCTGATCAATTCGATGTGCGACAACTGCCTGCTGGTGGGATTCGTGCAGAACACTCGGAGCATCGGCGTAGCGATCGTGCAGAAAGTGGTGCGCGAGATGATGCCGCACTTCGAGCAGGTCGCGCCCCCGGTGGTTCGATCCAGAGCGGCGCTGAGCCTGACCGGGAGCAAGTAGCCATGGGCGATATCTTCGACGCACTTCAACGCGCGGATTCCCAGGACAGGCAGCCGGCGCCGGCGCCCGTCGCGGAGGCGGCGGACGATGCGCCTGCGGACGCGGAAACGCGAAACGACG
>JBGTFI010000148.1:0-6407 GCA_041747335.1 Phycisphaeraceae bacterium
CCGACCTTTTTCAATCCCACGGTGAGAAATGCGGGCTAACCCCCACTGCCCCACTCACCAACAGCTCCCCCAACACACAACTCACAACTCACAACACTATTCAATCCCCTTCTCCGCCAGCCAGCGCTCCGCGTCGATCGCCGCCCGGCACCCCATTCCCGCGGCCGTGACCGCCTGGCGGTAGACCGCGTCCGCCACGTCGCCCCCCGCGAAAACCCCCTCCACGCTCGTCTGTGAACCGTGCGGAGTCATCAGCTTGATGTAGCCTTTCTCATCCTGCTCAAGCTGCCCCGGTTTGAGGAAACCGCTCGCCGGCGTGTGCCCGATCGCCACGAACAGCCCCTTGCAGTCGAGCGTCGATTCCTTGTTCGTCTTCAAGTTCTTCAAACGAACGCCGGTGATCTTATCCTCCCCCAGCACGTCGACAACCACCGAGTCCCAGACCACCTCCACCTTCGGGTTATCCAGAACGCGCTGCTGCATGGCCTTGCTCGCGCGGAACTCATCGCGGCGGTGAACGATATAGATCTTCGACCCGAACTTGGCGAGGTAGCTCGCCTCCTCCATGGCCGTGTCTCCCCCACCGACGACCACCAGCGGCTGATCGCGAAAAACCGGCAGCGCCCCGTCGCACACCGCGCAGGCGCTCACCCCCCCGCCGGACTTCGCCAGACGCATCTCGTTCTCCAGCCCCAGCCAGTTGGCGGTCGCCCCGGTGCAGATCAGCACCGCGTGGGCGCGGACCTCGCCGCCGTGGCCGGTCTTGAGCACGAACGGCCGCTGATCGAAGTCGCACTCGACGATGTCGTCGGTCTCGATGCGCGTGCCGAAGCGTTCCGCCTGCTTCTTGAACCGCTCCATCATCTCCGGACCGGTGACACCTTCCGGAAACCCCGGATAGTTCTCGACTTCCGTCGTCAGCATGAGCTGCCCCCCCGGCAGCATCAGGGCCGGGGTCTGCTTGGGCACGCCCTCGTAAACCAGGGGATTGAGGTTGGCGCGGGCGGCGTAGATCGCGGCCGTCCACCCCGCAGGACCGGAACCGATGATGACGACCTTTTCGACGTTGTCTTTCATGGGAGCGCTCATGGCGGGGCGGATTGTAGCAGCGGAATCGAGCGCCGCTCACGGCCTTGGATGCCCGCCACGCCTGAGTGTTTCAAGGAAACCAGGCGGGGTGACCCGCTTCAGGACCACCACGATCCGCAGAATACGGCCTCTGGTGCAGCGGGGGAAAAGCTCTCAGGCTCTATGCCCCAGGCGCCCGGCCCAATCCCCCCCACCCTTTCACCCCTTGAGCCTCTCGGCCGCCTTCTGAAGGTCCGACCAGACCCTCCGACGGTTCTCCACCGTGTACGCCCGCAACAGATAGGCAGGGTGAAACGTCGGCATGACCGGAATCTCCACGTTCTCGGACAGTGCGAACCGCTGCCACGTCCCGCGGATCGAAGTGATGCCCTGCTTCGTCTGGAGGATGCGGTGCGTCGCCGGCGCGCCGAGCGTCACGATCACGCGAGGCCTGATGATCTCGATCTGCCGGCGCAGATATCCCCAGCACGCGTCCGCCTCGGCGGGCGTGGGAGCTCGATTGCTCGGCGGGCGGCACTTCACCACGTTGGCGATGAACACCTCTTCGCGTCGCAACCCAATGGCTGCGATCTGCTTGTCGAGCATGTCGCCCGCCCGGCCGACGAACGGCCTGCCGGTCTCGTCTTCCTGCTGACCGGGGCCTTCGCCGATGAACATCAGCCCCGCATCGGGATCGCCCTCCCCAAAGACCGTCTGCGTTCGGCCCTCGCAGAGCGCGCACTTGGCGCATGAGCGAACCTCATTCTCGTCCATGGCTGTCAGCAACCGCAGCTTTTCCGACCGATCCAGCCCGCCCGGCACGGGAGCGCGCGACGCAACGGGCGTGGCAGGGGGCGCAACAGTAAGCGCCACCGGCCTCCCGACCGGAACGGCCTCGACGCCCAGCAGGCGATCCGTCTCCACGTGCTGCCGCAGGATCCGTAGTGAGCGCCGTTCAGACATGGGCCATGTTCCTGAGTGAATGAATGTTCTTGACGCCCAACTTACAAGGCACACCACCCATTTCAACCACTCCGCCGACCCGAGACTCCAGACTCCAGACCCCAGACTCATCCCCCCACGTCCGAGAAGTCGGCCGCCCCGCTGAGGAGACGAACAATTATCAGGGCGTCCGCCCGGCGGTCGATAACCGAGGCATCCGCAACCGGGAGCGAGAACTGAACCAGGAGCAGACATCATGAGCGGTCCCAACCTTCGCAACCGAACTGTCTTCGGCGCCGACTGCCGGATGCAGGGCCACATGGAACTCGACAACGACGCGGCGATCCTCGGCCGGTTCGACGGTACGCTCAAGGTCAGCGGCGTGCTGGACCTGCTCGAATCGTCCCGCTTTCACGGGTTGATCATCACCCGCACGCTGCGACTGGCAGGACGCGTCGAGGCCGACGTCATCGCCGGGGAGAGCGTCGAGCTGCTTCCGGGCGCGGAGCTTCGGGGAAGGCTTTTTACCCCCCGCCTCAGTGTCGCCGAAGGCGTGGTTCTGGAAGCCCAGGCCTGCATCGGCCCCAACGCCCCCAAGGAGGCGGAAAAGCGCCTGGCGCAGCTCGAACTCCAGGCCCACCTGGCGGATCGGCCTTCGCTGGATCTGCTCGGCAGGCAGGAAGAACCGGAAGAATCGCAGGAGGAAGAAGACACCCCCCTGAGCATCGCCGCGCATGATGAACCGCCTTCAACCGACTTCGCATCCCCGGAGGCGGCGCCATCACGCGACTCACAGGAACCCGCGGAACCCGCCGAGGTCCACACGATGACCGACGCGTTCGCGCGGATCCTCAACTACCGTCCGTCTAAAGTGCTGCGCCCCCATCCGCAGGCCGATGTGCCGGCGGCGTGAGGGTTCGGGACGCGCGCACACCAGCGGGCAGCGGGGTATTATTGAGACGTGAATCGAATTGTTTGGTCTGTGAAACAGGATTATTGACAGGCAAGTCGTATTTTGTTAGGGTTGCAGTTGGAAGTATTTGATCGTCAAGTGTTCCGGTCACAGGCTGGTCGAGAGCAAGGGAGGTGTCCGGATGAACCGTCTTCAATTGGCAAAGTTGATTGAGTGGGCCCCCGGAGAGCTCGAATCGCGCAAGCGACTGCAGAAGGTGGTGTATCTGCTCCAGGCCGCGGGCTGTCCGCTGGATGTCGAGTATGCGCTGCACCATTACGGGCCCTACTCTCGCGACGTGGCGGAGTTGACAGACGAAATGTGCCACGCGGGACTCCTGGAAGAGCGGACGTCACCCAATACGTTGGGGGGCCGGACATTCTCCTATCACCTGCCCGAACCGACACGCGCGCAGTTGAGGTCTATGGATCCGCCTGTGGACCTGGCTCAATATGAGGGTCTCGCCAAGCGGCTGCTGGCGGAGCCGAACCTGAAGAAGCTCGAGTTCGCCGCCACGGTCGCGTACTTCCACCGTCAGGGCGGGAGTTGGGAAGATGCCCGCAGGTCGGCGGCGGAGTTCAAGAAGCAGGATGCGCAGGGCCGGACCATGCTGGAGGCGGAGCAACTGGCAAGAGAGGTTCTGGCGTTGTCGGAGAAGGCGTGATGGCGTCCAAGATCTTCCGGGATCCGCTCTACAACTACATCAGCATCGATTTGAAGCGAGACGGCTGGCTGGTCGAGCTGCTCGACTGTCCGGAGGTCCAGCGGCTGCGCCGCATCCATCAGCTTGGCGTCAGCGAGGTGACCTATCCCGGCGCGAGCCACACGCGATTCGCGCACACGCTGGGGGTCTTGCACCTCATGCAGCGAATGCACGAACGGATCGAGCAGATCTGTTCGGAAGAAAGCGTGAAGATGTGTCGCGCGCGGTTGCTTGCAGCCGCGGTCCTCCATGATGTGGGCCATGGCCCGTTCTCGCACCTGTTTGAGCCGTGCCTGGGGATCGATCATGAAGTGTGGTCGGTCCGAGTGATCCGCGAGAGCGGCGGTCCGGTCCACGAGGTCCTTCGGCGACTTGATCCGATGCTGCCGGACGCCGTTGCGAGCCTGGTCGACAAGAACGATCACCAACTGCCTCAATGGCAGAAGTTCCTGCTCTCAAGCCAGTTGGACGTGGACCGCATGGACTATCTGCGGCGTGACAGCCTGTTCACGGGCAGCGGTTACGGGCACTTCGACTGGTATCGCCTGATCAACACGATCGAACTCCATGATGGCGATGAAAACCAACGCGACGTCGTCTGGTCGGAGAAGGCCAAGTTTGCGATCGAGGAGTATATTTTCGCCCGGTACTACATGTACCAGAACGTCTACCTCCACAAGACCACGCGCGGATTCGAGAAGCTGCTCGAGGCAATGTGGGCTCGAGCCAAGAAGCTTCGAAGCAACGGGGACGATGTCGATCTTGTTCCTGCGATACGTGGATTCTGTGATGCCCAAGACCCTTCCATCGACCAGTATCTCACAATCGAGGAATACACAGTCCTGCAGCAGATTCAGCAGTGGCGGGATCACGCGGATGGTCCGCTTTCGGACCTTGCGAGGCGGTTCCTCAATCGTGACCGATTTGCAATGATCGAGTCCCCGCCGTCATCCGACGACCTCGATGACGGGTATGAGGCCTGGGAGGAAGCTTTGAAGGAGACCGTACGGAAGGCCGGATACTCTGAGCCGGATGTCTACTGCCTGCCTGATCAACTCAAAGGCAAGTACAACCAGCCGTACTTTCCCGAAAAGGAATTGGACGAGCAGAGCGCCCAGAACGCCATTCGCTTGAAGACTGCCGGCGAGAGCGAGCCCGTTGAAATATCGGAACTTCTCCCGCGCCTGAGACCGGTCACGCGGGAACATCGCGACCGGTACCGCTACTACATCCCACGGGACATTCGAGATGCGGCTGAACAACTCAAGAGCCGATGGAAGCGTTGATCGGGTTGAAGACTCGCCGCAATTCTCCCACTCACCTCCCAAACTCCACCCACTCCGCCAACCCCTCGACGGTCCTGGGGCCGATCCCGGAGATGCGTTCGAGGTCGGCAGGGGTGCGGAACGGGCCGCGCTCGGCGCGGTCGGCGATGATCTTCTCCGCCGTCGACGGACCGATGCCCGGCAGGAGCTCCAGCGTCGCCGCATCCGCATGATTGGGGTTGATCCGGTATTCCAGCGCAAGCGTCGCCGCGCCCTGGGCCGGCAGCGGAAGCGGACGCGACCCCCACGTCAGCGGCGCGCCGAGGCACAGGACGCCCGCGAAGAGAAGCAGTACCCGATCGGTCGCACGCGCCGGGCTGCCGTCACTCGTCGGTGTGGATCGGTTCGTCATCGAGCTCCATCACCTTTTTCTGAGCCTTCACCGGCTGCTTGAGCGCCGCGCGGAACGTCACCAGGCGCCGAAACGCGGGCTTGGGCTGGAAGTCCTCGCTGACCAGCCCCGACAGCGGAAGCTCGATCGCCGGGTGGTCCATCAGTTCATGCCAGGCGACCGATTCCACGAACGGCCTGCTGATCGCAAGCTGGAACATTGCCTCGAGCCAGTGGCTCTGCACCTGCGGCGACCAGGGCTTGCGCCAGTGACCGCAGTTGGGATCCACCGGTTGATCGCCCTGGGGCGAGGCGATCATCACCTCCGTCACCGGTTCGCTGGGCGCCCCGAAGGTCACATGCACCGACTTGCCGAACCCGCCGAAGTGATCGAGCAGATTGCTCACCTGCATGAGATCCCGCGCATACTGCCCGCTGACCGCCTGGCCCATGAGCAGGCGCAGCCCCAGGCTGTCGAAGTCGATCCCCCCCTGCACGATGAGGTCCGCGTACATGCTCGGGGGGATCGAGCGCTGGTTGTGCGCGTAGTACTCCCCGAACGGCTGGCGCAGCTCGACGATGATCCGCCCCTGCGGGTGGAGCTTGCGCACCAGCATCGTCGCCATGCGCGTCAGGTCCATGAGCTGCTCGAAGTTGAAGGGGAAGTGGCTGTTGACGTGCAGCCCCGAGACCACGTTCCAGGAGGTCACATAATCGCGGTATCGCCCCACCACGCGCTCGAGGTGCTCGTAGAGCAGGTCGCGGATGGTGTCGTAATCCTGCTCCCAGATGTAGATCCAGTCCGGCAGCGCCGCCGGGGAGAAGCTCACCAGCGGACCGGCCATGACCGACGCCCGGCTTCTTCGCGACCACTCCATCCAGGGGTCGATCGCCTGCCACTGGTAGCCGCCCTCTTCCGGCTCCAGCGCGCGCCAGGGCATCGGGAGCATCACGAAGTCGAAGTTGCTCGCCAGCGCCGCCCGCGTTCGCTCATCGATGTGCCTTAGCGACACCCCGCACCCGATCGGGTGCGGCGGGACCGCGCCGGTGGCTTTGCGGCGCGTCAGCAGCAACGACGCGTGCGCCA
>JBGTFI010000149.1:0-12392 GCA_041747335.1 Phycisphaeraceae bacterium
ACCGGCGCGGGGCTGAGCGCCGTCGCGCTGGCGTCGCTTCTCAACGACGACCGCCTGCTGGGCGCCAGCGGCCTGACGCCCATCCGCCCGGTGATCCTGCCCGATGCGCCGCACATGCCGCGAGCGCCGCATTACGCGCCGCGCGCCAAGAATGTGCTGATGATCTTCTGCTCCGGGGCGTGCAGCCACCTCGACACCTGGGAGTACAAACCCGAGCTGGTCAAACGTCACGACACGCCCATGCCCGGCAGCGACAAGCTCGTCACCTTCCAGGGTGAGAACGGCAACCTCATCCAAAGCCCCTGGAAGTTCCGCCCGCGCGGCCAGTGCGGCAAGATGACCAGCGACCTGCTGCCGCGACTGGGCGAGCTGGTCGATGACATGTGCTTCATCCACTCGATGACCAGCCGGATCAACACCCACGGGCCGGGCGAGAACTTCATGTCCACGGGGTTCATCCTGGATGGCTTCCCCAGCGTCGGGTCGTGGGTGAGCTACGCCCTGGGGACCGAGAACCAGACGCTCCCCGCCTTCGTGGCGATCCCCGACCCGCGCGGCGTGCCGCAGTCGAGCATCAACAACTGGGGCAACGGCTTTCTCCCCGCGGTATTCCAGGGCACGCCCTTCAACGCCGCGGCGCCGATCCGCAACCTCGACCGGCCGAAGTCCATCACCGAAGAGCGCGACCTGGCCACCCGCGACTTCATCAAGTTCCTCAACGAAAAGCACCTTGAGCAGTTCCCCGGCGACACCGAGCTCAGCGCCCGCATCGCCAGCTACGAGCTGGCGGCCAGGATGCAACTGAGCGTCCCCGAAGTGGCGGACCTCTCGACCGAAAGCGACACCACCTTGCGCTTCTACGGCGCGGACTCGCCCGACAGCGTGAGATCGGGTTACGCCCGCAACTGCATTCTCGCCCGGCGGCTGATCGAGAAGGGCGTGCGTTTCGTGCAGCTCTTCAACGGCGCGTACGCGATGGGCGAGGGCGTGGGCAACTGGGACGGGCACAAGTCGATCAAGGAGCAGTACGACATCCACGGGCCGATCCTCGATCAGCCCACCGCGGCGCTGCTCAAGGACATGAAAGCGCGCGGGCTGCTGGAAGAGACGCTCATTCTCTGGACGACCGAGTTCGGCCGAATGCCCACGTTCCAGAAAGGCGCCTCGGGGCGCGACCACAACCCCGAAGGCTTCACCGTCTGGCTGGCCGGGGCGGGGGTCAAGGCGCCCTTCACCTACGGCGCGACGGACGAGTTCGGCTACCGCGCCGCGCAGAACGTCACCAGCGTCTACGACCTTTACGCAACAATCCTCCACCTCCTGGGCCTGGACCACGAACGCCTGTCCTTCTACCACGACGGGACAGAGCGGCGGCTGACGGATGTACACGGGCGGGTGATCCGGGAGGTGCTGGTGTAGGATGGACGTTCGTTCAGGGGAGCAGGTCGGACACGTTGGCCGCGCGGGTGTTCGAGGAAGCTTGCAACGCCTACCCGGAGGCGATCAGAAAGTTCCAACCGTAGGGTGCGTCAAGCGAAGCGGACGCACCTGTTTCGCGTATCCCCCCCCCGATATTATCAACCGATGCCCCGCTACATCCGACGGCGCGTCGATGGCGGCACGTACTTCTTCACCATCGTGCTCATGAACCGCGGTTCACGTCTGCTCCTCGAACACGTGGAGCTGCTCCGCACCGCCTTTCGCCATGTGCGAGCGCGACGCCCTTTTGATATCGACGCCATAGTCATCCTCCCCGATCACCTGCACTGCATCTGGACGCTGCCCACAGGCGATCACGACTACTCCACCCGCTGGCGGCTGATCAAGCACTACTTCTCCCGGGCGCTCCCTTCCGGCGAGTCCCGTTCACGCAGCCGCACCCGTCGCGGAGAACGCGGCCTGTGGCAGCGCCGATTCTGGGAACACACCATCAGGGATGAAAACGACTTCGATCGCCACGTGGAATACATCCACTACAACCCCGTCAAGCACGGTTATGTCGATCGGCCGATCGACTGGCCATACTCCTCGTTCCATCGTTATGTGTCGCGCGGCATTTACCCCGCGACATGGTGTACCTGCCCCATGCATCAGAGTGTTGAGGGTGAGTCCCCGTAGACGCACCAACACCGCGCACGACAATCCCATGCGTCGCCGTGTTCCCACCCCGCCGTGCCAACGGCCCAAACGGCGCTCAAAGCTGTTCCGCTGCCGCCATCGGTGCGTCCGCTGCGCTTGACGCACCCTACCTCTCCCGCACCACCACCTCGCGCGAGCGTGTCATACGCTTGACCGACAGCTTCAGCCCGCTAGCCCGGCCACTTTACCCCCCGTTTCCCCGCCCGCCCGCGCCCGACGCCATGAATCAATCCATCCGCACCTGAACCCGCGCCCTGGCGACCGGGCAAAGAGCCCCGCCTGCGCCCTGTCGCCCCGCCCTTTCGACCCGGCCAGTTGCGGTGAAGGATCAGGCGGGCGCATAATGATCTCAAGGCCTCGGCCGTGACTGTTCGTCGACGTCGCACGGCGCCGGGGCGGAGGTTTCTTCCCTTACTGGAAAGGATGGTTTTCCCGTGACCTTGCGTTTTCCTTCACTCCGGGCCGTCGTGATTGCGCTTTGCGTCGTGGTGGCCTGGTCGTCGCTGTGTCTGGCGCAGGGGCGGGCGGAGGCTTCGCGCCCGCATATCCTTTACATCGTGGCCGATGATCTGGGGTGGAAGGATGTCGGTTTCAACGGGTCGGACATCAAGACACCCCACCTCGACCGGCTCGCCTCGACGGGCACGCGGCTGGAGCAGTTCTACGCCCAGCCGATGTGTACGCCGACGCGGGCGTGCCTGATGACCGGCCGCTACCCGCTTCGCTACGGGTTGCAGACGGCGGTCATCCTCTCGACGCACACCTACGGCCTGCCGACCGATGAGTGGCTCCTCCCTCAGGCGCTCAAGGAGGCCGGTTACAAGACGGCGATCATCGGGAAGTGGCACCTGGGGCATGGGGACCGCAAGTACTGGCCGCGGCAGCGCGGGTTCGACCATCAGTACGGCCCGCTGATCGGCGAACTGGACTACTTCACCCATCAGCAGCACGGTGTGACCGACTGGTATCGCAACAACGAGCCGGTGGATGAGGAGGGATACACCACCACGCTCTTCGGCAACGAAGCCGTGAAGCTGATCGGGGAACATGATCCGTCCACACCGCTGTACCTCTACCTCGCGTTCAACGCGCCGCACACGCCGTACCAGGCGCCGCAGGAGTACCTCAACCGGTACGCCCACATCGAGGATCCGAGCCGGCGCGCCTACGCGGGGAGCATCACGGCCATGGATCACGAGATCGGGCGTGTCCTCGCGGCGCTTGAATCGAAGGGCATGCGCGAGAACACGCTGATCATCTTCCACAGCGACAACGGCGGAACGCGCAACGCGATGTTCGCCGGTGAAGGGGACATGGAAAAGGTCATCATCCCCTGCGACAACGGTCCGTACCGCGACGGGAAGGGGTCGCTGTACGAGGGCGGCACGCGCGTGTGCGCCCTGGCGAACTGGCCCGGTCGAATCCCCGCCGGGGCCGCCACGGACCAGTTGATCCACGTCGTGGACATGTACCCGACGCTCGCGGCGCTCGCCGGGGCATCCACGGTCAGGTGCAAACCGCTAGACGGCATGAACGTCTGGGGCACGATCAGTCAGGGGTCGCCCTCGCCGCGCTCGGAGGTTGTGTACAACATCGAACCGTTTCGCGCGGGTGTGAGACAGGGCGATTGGAAGCTCATCTGGCGGGTGCTGCTGCCTTCGGCGGTGGAGCTGTACAACCTCGCGGACGACCCGATGGAGAAGATCAACCTTGCCGCGGCCTATCCGGAAATGGCGGCGGCGTTGCAGCGGAGAGCCAACGAACTGGCCGCGGAGATGGCCAAACCGATGCTGCTGCTGACCGAGTTCGCCGCCATGCGCGAGCGCTTGAGCGCCCCGCCCGCGTTGCCGGGCGAGGAGCTCGAGTTCAACGAGGAACCCTGATCGCGCAGAGGGGCGCCGAGGATGGCGAAGATGGACCGGCCCAGGGCGTGTTGATGCTGATATGATGGCGGTTTGACTCCTCACGATTCTGGAGCACGCCATGCAGGAAATCCCCCTCGATCCGCCGCCGCCGGGCCGTCATCGTCCGCTTCCACCGCCGCGCCGTGAGCCCCCTACTTCCGGGGGCGGGGGCGGGGGAGGGATTCTGCGGCGGGTGTTTACGGGGATCGCCAGCACGATCCTGATCGGGTCGCTGCTTCTGAACGTCTACTTTCTGATCGTGTTCGCTTCGATGACGCAGGGGGTGTACGAGACGAACTACGAAGATGGGGATCTTCTCGAGCGCATCGTGATCCTACCGATCATCGGGGTGATCGACGATGACATGTCTTCTTTCGTGGGCGAGGCGCTGCGGGCGCTTTCGAAGGATCCGCCGGCCGCGGTGATCCTGCGCGTCGATTCGCCGGGCGGGGGTGTGGGGGCTTCGGACCGGATCGCGCAGCGGATTGAGGACTTCAAGAGGGAAACCGGCGTGCCGGTGGTCGCCAGCTTCGGAACGATCGCCGCCAGCGGCGGGTACTACATCTCGGCCGGGGCCGATGAGATTGTGGCCGAACCGATGACGATCACGGGGAGCATCGGAGTGATCGCGCAGGCGTTCACGGTCGGGGAGCTGCTGACAAAGCTGGGGATCGAGCCTGAGACGATCGTGGCCACCGGCGCGACGAAGAAGGACACGCTCGACTGGACGCGAAGCTGGACCGAGGCCGACCGCGACATGCTGCGCAAGTTCCTCGATCACAGCCACGAGCGATTTATCCAGGTGGTCTACCAGGGCCGGCAGGACCATCTGACCCCGGAGCTTGTGCGTGAGGCGGCCACGGGCGAACCGTTGACCGCCCGTCAGGCGCTCGACGTGAAGCTGATCGATCAGGAGGGGTATCTGGAGGACGCGATCGACGCGGCCAAGACGCGCGCCGGGATGGCGCTGACGGCCAGGCCGCGAGTGACGATCATCACGCGGCCGCAGGGACTGTTCGCGTCATTGATGGAGGTTTCCGCCCGTCCGTCGCGCGCGGCGAACCTGTCGGACTCGCAGTGGGTTCGCCGGGTGATCGCGGACCTTTCACAGCCGCAGCTTGAGTACCGGTTTCGGTGGTGAGGGCGGGCGGTGAACGGGCGCGGCGCCTTATCGGCCGCGCTCTTCGCGCTGGCGGCGGGATTCGAGGACTTGAAGGAGCAGCGCGGTGCAGTCTTCGGCGGTGCGCGGCCGGGCATTGCGGAAGACATCGTGACTCTCGTTGATCTCGATGCGGGCCAGGAGGTCGCCTTTTGAGTTGGTGAGGAAGGCGTAGATGCCGGTGGGTCCGACATCGGAGAGGAAGCGGTAGACGGCCATGGCCGCGAGGTCCGTCTGGACGGGGTGGGCCTGGATGTGGCCTTTGAGGGCGTCGGCGCCCTCGCGCCACTGCCCTTTCCAGAGACTCGCGAGCGGGGTGGCGGAAGTCAGGCGTTCATCGGAGACTTGGGCGCGTGCCCCTGTGCGAGAGGTGATGAAGGCCGCCAGCGCCTCGGCCGCCGGATGGTCGTAGGACGCCCTGCCGTCGTGCATGACGACGGTGGGGTAGACGGTCGTGGTGCGATTGGCAAGGCGGTCCACCATGGTCGCCGACTGCTCGTGAGGCTTGGTTGTCTGGCAGGCGGCCAGGCACAGGGCCAATGCCGGCAGGATCGACCAGGCTGATCGTGAACCTCGTCCGTGGCAGTGGGTGGGTTGTCCGTTCATGCGGGGCATTATCGCAGCGCGCGGCCCAAACGCAATCTGGAAGCCGTCGGGGCTGCGAAGGACGCCCGACGATTCACGGCCGACCGCCGCGGTGGTCGATAATCGTTGGAATCACGGTATCGCCGCGCCCATGACTGACCGCGCTTCCAACCCGGATCGTTCGCTGATCGCCGAGCTGCCCGCGTGGATGCTGCTGCTGAGCGGCATGGCGATTCTCGGCGCGACGGTGCTGATGCCCGCGTGGATCGAGAGTCAGTACCTGGCGTGGCAGCTCGATGTGATGCGCCGTCAGACCGATGCCCTGGCGCAGCAGGTCGGGGCGTACCGGACATTTCACCAGGCGGTTCGAGATCGGGATCCGGTGGTGCTCAAGCGGTTGGCGTTTCATCAGTTGCGCGCCCGTCCGAGCGGAGCATCGCTGCTGCTGCCCGCGGAGCGATCCGCCCCGCGGCTCCCGGCGGATCTGCCCGCTCCGTTCGTCCGACCGCCGTCGGAGTTGGAGCGCACGGATCACGGTTCATTCATTGAGGCATGGCTTCACCAGCCGCTGCCGCGCGTGGGTCAGGAGATCGCGCCATTCCGGGTGACCGCCACCCGGCTGGTCCGCCTGACGCTCGGCCCATCGCGTCTGATCGTGGCGCTGTTCGGAGTAGTG
Source organism: Phycisphaeraceae bacterium (assembly GCA_041747335.1). Classification (GTDB taxonomy): domain Bacteria; phylum Planctomycetota; class Phycisphaerae; order Phycisphaerales; family Phycisphaeraceae; genus JBGTFI01. The sequence continues at coordinate 6,464 of JBGTFI010000149.1, forward strand.
TGCCTGCTGGCGGCGCTGGCGCTGGGAGGGCGGGAGGGGGAAGCCTAAGCCGGACGCCGTGTCACTCCGCCCGCCTCGGCTGCCTGCTCCGCCGGGGCTTCATCGAGCGATCTGCCTTGGCCGACCCATTCCTTGACGCCCCCGCGGAAGGTGAAGAGGCCTTCGTACCCTAACGCGCGCATTTTCTTCCACGCGACGGGCGCCAGCGGATCGTCCCATCCGCCGCCGTAGATGACGATCGTTCGTGCGTTGGCCAGTCGCTGGTCCAGGCCCACGATGTTCGGGAGCGGGATGTTCACCGCTCCGGGAATATGCCCCTGGGCGTACGCCGCCTGCGGGCGGATGTCCAGGAAGACGACCGGCCCCATCTTCTTGATCATCTTGGGATTGGTCTGAAGCTCATTCACGCTCGCGTAGTCGAGGTCCTGGACGTTGAGGTCGCTGACCTTGACCTGCGTGTCGCACCCGGCGCCGGCCAAGGCCAGGACCGCGGCGGAGAGCAGCATCCATCGGATGGGTTGAGGGGGTTGCATTCGCATGGTTGGCCTCCACCGAGGGGTCGTGGGGATTATACGTTGCGGGGGCGTCAAGTCGGCGCGGCGGCGCTCCGATGGGAGGGTTGGACAGCCAGGCCGACGGGGCGGGGGGAGAGAAAGCTTGCTTCTGAACGGCGACGACCATGCCCGGGGTCACCCATTGCACCGATGCGAAGATCGCGGCGCTGCTGGGGCAGTTGCCCCAGTTCGCCCATTGGCGCGGCGAACCACTCAGCGAAGAGCCGATGAGGCGGGTTGACGACCCCGACCGCGAAGCCTTGATGACGCTCGCGGCCGAGGCGCTTCACCGGGTGGTGGAGGCATGGGTATAGCAGGTCCGCGACCCGCATCGCCCTGATACGTCGCCTACAAAGCATGCCCGACGGCGCCGGCTTCATGTAATAGAGCCTCCTCCCACCCGTCTTTACTGATGGAACCTTATTACCCCCGGCGTACGTATAATCGGGCGGTCGGTAGCGTCTGGACTGTGTGACCCCTCCTTGAGTCGTTCGGGATACCGATGATGTCCGATTCGGCGGCCTGTGACGCGGCGCCCGTGATGATCCGGACGGTCGATCTGCGCGTGGATTACGGGGACATGACGGCCGTGCGGGACGTGAACCTGGCGATCCCGGCCGGGGAGGTCTTCGGGCTGATCGGTCCCAACGGCGCGGGCAAGACCAGCGTGATCCGCGCGTTGGCGACGCTGCTGGATCCGACCTACGGCGAGATTCACATCGGCGGGATGGATGTGGCGGAGCACCCAGCCGCGGTGCATCGCATTCTGGGGTACATGCCGGACCTGGCGCCGGCGCATGAGGACATGCGATGCTGGGAGCTTCTGGACATGTTCGCCGCGGCGCACTTTCTGCCCAGAGCGCGTCGGAGGGAGCGGGTGGCGGAATGTCTTGAGCTGACGGGGATGACTCCCTACCGCAACAGCATGGCTGGGACGCTCTCGCGCGGGCTGATGCAGAGGCTCATCCTCGCCAAGACACTGCTGCACGATCCCCAGGTGCTGCTGCTGGATGAGCCGGCGAGCGGTCTGGACCCGCTGGCGCGGATCGAGCTGCGCAACCTGCTGCGGAACCTGCGCTTGCGTGGGAGAACGGTGCTCATCTCCTCGCACATCCTGACGGAGCTCAGCGGGTTTTGCACGTCGCTGGGGATCATGGACCGCGGGAGGCTGATCGCGGCGGGAAGGATCGAGGAAATCACCGCGGGCATCCATAAAGGCAGGCGGTTCACAATCGAACTGGAGCATCACGATGACCGCGCCGCGGAGGTAATTGGATCCTTTCCGGGGGCGAGGCTGATCGAGGGCGTCAACGGGCGGCTGGAGGTGTCCCTTTCCGGGGGCGGGGGCGGGGGCGACGGGGAGGCCGCGGACCTGCTGGCGGCGCTGGTGAAGCGCGAAATCCGGGTGCGCGAGTTCTTCGAGCGCCCGCATGATGTGGAGGATCTGCTTCTGAGGCTCGGATCGGGAGGTCGGCCATGAGCGCGGCGTGGATGCAGGTGGTCAATCCGTTTGCGAACCCGTTGGTGGTCAGCGGCATCCGCACGCGACTTCGGTGGATGTACGCCCTGGGTTGGGGCGCGGTGGTGGTGGTCATCACGTCGTTCATCTACACGCTGGTGTTCATCGTGACGGGCGAGCGCGGGCAGCTTCAGACGGAGGTGGCCGCCAAGACCGCGCTGCTTCCGGTGATCGTCTGGCAGGGGGTGATCCTGATGGGGATGGGCACGAGCGCGGTGGCGTGGGGCATCGCCGGGGAGAAGAGCAGGCACCTGATCGACTACCAGCGGATGACGCCGATGAGCCCGACGGCGAAGATCATCGGGTACCTTTTCGGGCTGCCGGCGCGGGAGTACTTCCTCTTCGCGCTGACGATGCCTTATGTGGCCTATTCGGTCGTCGTCGGTGGGATTCCGCTGGCGGAGGTGTCGCAGTATTACCTGGTTTTCTTCACGTCGGTGATCGTCTACCACATGACGGGGCTGGTCGCGGGGATGGTCTCGCCCAAACCGTGGCGGGCGGCGATGGCGGCGCCGGCGATCGTGTTCCTGCTCTATGTGGTGATTCCGCAGCTCTCGTGGCTGGGCTTCAGCTTCGCGGAGTTCCTGACCGTCCGCCCGACGTTCTACGCGCTGATCGCCGAGGAGATTCATATTTATGACGCCGCGATGCCGATCAACATCGAACGGTTCCGCACCGTGCCGTTCTATGGTTGGGAGCTTCATCCGACGTTCTTCTCGCTGCTGACGCAGGCGCTCCTGTTCGCCGCGCTCTACATCGTGGTCTATCGCAAGTGGCATGATGAATCGCGCAACGCTTTCCCCAAGTGGTTCGGGCTGGTCGCGTACGCGGTGGCGCAGTTCATGCTGGTGGGGACGCTCTGGCGGTACTTCACGGACCTCGATGCGCTGGCGTGGCTGGGAGAACACCTGCACCAGGTGCCGGCTGGACTGTTCCCGGGTCTGCGCCGCGAGGCCATCGTTCTGATCATCATGCTCTACACGTTCTTCGCGATCTCCCTCGGGCTGGTGCTGATTCTGCTGATGACGATCACACCCACGCGGCACGGGGTGGCCAAGGGCATCCGCCGCGCCCGAAAGCGCGGAATGGCCCGACTGTCGGTCTGGAGCGACGCGTATACGAGCTTTCCCTATGGCGTGTGCTTTGTCGCGATCACGGCGATCAGCTACTGGAAGCTCATGAGCCTGGCGATCGAGAGCGGGTGGTACTTCAGTTCCACCCCGACGATCTTCGAGATGGCGGCGCCGATGCTGCTGTTCGCGGTGGTGGCGGTCTATCTTCAGGCGTTTCTCGAGCAGTGGGGCGCCCGGCCGTTCGGCGTGGCGATGTTCATGCTGTGGTTCGTTCCGTTCTTCACGTACGTTATCGTCATCGCGCGGTACGACCCCAGCGCCCAGGCGGCGTACATCGCCGCGCCCGCGCCGATGGCGACTGGGGCTTACGCGGTCATGAACCTCTTCGCGGATGACTTCTCCCGCGCCGCGCTCGGGGACGACCTGGCGGCGCTGCCCCAACTGACGCGATTTGGCGTGCAATTGAGCGCGTTGATCGCGCTGGGCGGGGTGGTGATGCTGTGGCGGCGGAACCGAAAACTCGCCGGCGAGGAATGGGGACGGACGATGACGCAACCCCTGGACGCGTCAAGCTAACCCACCGCACGCCACACATCCACGATGCCCATCGCGCCCAGCGCCAGGCTGATGACGCCGTTGAGCGTGAAGAACGCCATGTCAATATGGCGCGTCGCCGACCGCCACACCAGGGCGTGCTCGAGCAGCAGCAGCACCCCCACCGCGCCCACACCCAGAGCAAAGCCGCCAGCAAGCGAAGCGCTGACGATAGCCAGCATCACCAGCGCGGTGAAGCTCGCCAGGTGCAGCGCCCCGCTGATCCATAACGCTCGCTCGATGCCCAGCTTCGCGGGCATGGAGTAAAGCCCCTGTGCGCGATCCACTTCGACATCCTGAAGCGCGTAAAGGATGTCAAAGCCCGCGACCCAGGATAAGACCATGCCCGCCAGGAGGTAGGGTTCGGGTGTGCGCAGAAACGCGGGGTTCACGGCGATCGTGGCCGCGATCGGGCTGAGCGCCAAGGCGCTGCCGAGGAACAGGTGGCACATCCAGGTGAAGCGTTTAGTCAGGCTGTAGAGGCACAGCCACGCCAGCACCAGCGGCGAAAGCGCGACCGGCCAGGGGTTGCCGTTGACCAGCAGAAAGCCCGCCGCGGCGCTCATGAAGAGCAGTGCGCAGATTGCGGCGCACGCGGCCATGAACCCGCTGCCGAGCCGGCCCGAGGGGATCGCCCGGCCTCGCGTACGCGGGTTGAGGGCATCCAGGCGGGCATCGACCATACGGTTGAAAGCCATCGCCGTCGTGCGGGCGAAGAACATGCACAGGACGATGAGCAGGAGCGTCGCCCCGGTCGGCAGCGCGCCGGCGTGGGCGCTCGCGAGGAATGTCGCCAGGAGGGCGAATGGGAGGGCGAAGACCGAGTGACTGAGCTTGATGTCCCCGGCCGCGGCGCGCAGGCGGTCGAGCAGACCTGTGGCTTCAGTCCCGGATGACGACAGCGCGGGGTTCGCGGGTTCGGCGGTTTTCATCCCTCGCTGCTCCGTTCGCGCATCGCCTGCGGCGCCCAACGGATGTTGAGGTCGTGCTCGATCTTCAAGAGGTCCAGCACCCTGCCGACGACGAAGTCGACCAGGTCTTCGACCCGCCGGGGGAGCATATAAAAACCCGGGTTCGCCGGGGCGATGATCGTCCCGGCCTGCGTGGCAAGCTCCATGTTGCGGATGTCCACCAGGCTCAGCGGCATCTCGCGGTGAACCAGCACCAGCGGCCTGCGCTCCTTGAGCGTCACGTGGGCGGCCCGGTGGATGAGGTTCTGTGCCCCGCCGTGGGCGACGGCCGAGAGCGTGTTGGAGGAGCAGGGGATGATGACCATGCCGTCATGGCGGAACGACCCGCTGGCCGGGGGCGCTCCCACATCGCGCACGTTGTGGTGGATGATGCGCTCACCAAAGCCCTCCTGGTGCCCGCACAGGCCGGCCAGGTCCACCCCTTCCATACCCAGCTCATCGTGGAGCAGCCGCTGCCCGAGCGGGCTGACGACCAGGTGAACTTCCGCCCCGGCCGCCACGACGAGCTGCATCAGCCGCTGGGCATAGACCGCGCCGCTGGCGCCTGTGATCGCGACGATGAGAGTCTTGGCGGGCATGGGTGGGGCTTTCGCTTCGATTCCCGGCGGAGCATTGTAGTCAGGTGGGCGATCAAGGCTCATCCATCGTCTTCACCATTACGACACGGGCAAGCAAAGCCTTGCCCATGCCACCCGACAGCAGCCCCATTCCGACCCGTTCACCCGCACACCTCCCGCGCCCGTTCGAACACCGCGCGCAGCATCCCATCGGTCAGCCTGCCCGTGAAGGTGTTCTGCTGGCTGGGGTGGTAGCTGCACAGCAGCAATAGTGACCTGCCGGGGGTTTCGATCCGGTATTCCGCCGCGTGCGCAAAGCGATAAGGCGCAAGGCGGTCGATCCACCCCCGGCCCTGCCCCCGGCCCCGGAAGTCGCGCAGCACCGCGTCCAGGGCGAGCTTTCCCAGACAGAGGACCACGCGAAGCTCGGAGAGCAGGTCGATGGTCCGTGAGAGGTACTGTGCGCAGTTCGCCAGTTCGTCCCGTGTGGGCTTGTTGTCCGGCGGGGCGCAGTGGGCGGCCGCGGTAATGATCGCGCCGATCAGCTCCAGCCCGTCGCCGGTGTGCGTCGCGGTCGGCTGCGTGGCGAACCCGGAGGCGTGCATCGCGCGGTAGAGGAAGTCTCCGGATCGGTCGCCGGTGAACATCCGCCCGGTGCGGT
>JBGTFI010000150.1:0-12812 GCA_041747335.1 Phycisphaeraceae bacterium
GTGGTGCGGGTTCAGGTTCGTGCGGCGCGTGGACGACCGGGGCGGCGCCCGCGGCGCTGTCGGCCTGCGCCGTCAACCACTGGCCGAGGGATCGAACGACCGTCCGCAGCGGTTCGGAGCGCTGGAGGTGGGGCTGAAGAAGCCGGTTTGCGGCGTCAAGGAGTTCTTTAAGCTGTGTTTCGTCCATCAATCCGGGCCCCACTGCCCCGGGCCGGAAGGATTATAGGAAGTAAGAGGCGCTCAGGCGTCGCCCTTCGCGGGAACCTGGTGCATGTACACATCCTGCTGCGGGAAGGGGATGGTGATGCCCTCGGCGTCAAACCGCTGCTTGACCGCGCGCTGGATGTCCCAGTAGACGGTCCAGTAGTCGCCGGTCCGGGTCCACGGCCGGCAGATGAACTTCACCGAAGAATCCGCCATTTCGTGCATCTTCACCACGGGGGCGGGATCCTTGAGCACCAGCTCGTGAGCGGTGACGATGCTCTCGATGACGTCGCGGGCCTTGTCGATGTCGTCACCGTACGCGATGCCGAAGGTCATGTCCACGCGGCGGGTGTCGTGGGCGGTGGCGTTGGTGATGACGCCGCCCCAGATCGAACCGTTGGGAACGATGATCTTCTTGTTGTCGAAGCTCTTGATGGTGGTGGAGACCAGGCTCATGGAATCGACCACGCCCGACACCCCGGCGACATCCACCACGTCCCCGATGTCGAACGGACGGTAGGCGAGGATGAGGATGCCCGCGGCGAAGTTGCTCAGCGTCCCCTGAAGGGCGAAGGCGACGACGAAGGCCGCGCCGCCGATCGCCGCGAGCAGTGGGTTGATGTTCACCTGCAGGAACGTCAGCGCGAGGATGAATCCGAGGATCATGATCGCTTTGCGGACGATTCCGACGACGAAGTCCCGCAGCAGCGCCGAGGATTTTTTCCACGCGCGGACGATCCTGGCCGCGGCTCGCCCGGCCACGATGGAGAGAATCCAGAAAACCAGCAGCGTTCCGAGGAACAGCCCGATGTTGCGCAGCCATTTGAGCCCGCCGTCGGGTGAGGTGGCCCAGCTTCGCACGGCGATCCACGTCGCGCTGACGTCCTGCACGTGGACGGCGATCGCCTGGTCGTCCACGGCCGCGACGTATTTCGTGTAAGGCTCGGCCTCACCGCCCTTGAGGGTGAGCTGGGCCAGGACGATGTTGAGGCGCTCGATCAGCGCGGTTCTTTCGAAGCGGAGCTGATTGATCGCCTCAAGCTGCGCGGCCCGGTCGGACGCGGGGGCGTCGGAGGCGGGCGCATCCGCGGGTGGGTCGGTGGAAGGCGCCGCCGCCGCGTCGGCGACGATGCGCGCCTGACTGATTTCACTGACCTTGGCTTTGAGCAGCGCCATCCAGGCGTCGGCTTCGACTTTCAGTTCTTCCACGGTGAGCGGCTTGACCAGGTGTTCAAGCTGGCGCACGGGGATGGCCGGATCGGAAGCCGTCCGCGCCGCCGGCGCGGGGGCATCCTCCTGCGCCCGCGCTGGCGGGCTGGTGACCATCAGACAGGCCAGCAGAGCGCCCACCCATACAGTGAGCCACGGTCGATTCGGGTGAGCGGTCATGGTGTGTTCCTGGGGCGGCCGGTGCATGTGGTCTTACTTGAAGTCCATCACCAGGCTCAGGAAGTAGTAGGTGTCGAGGCGGTCGACGCCCGGGCGGGGGATGTTGTCGAATTCGTTGCGCATCCCGATGCGGATCCGCCACAACTCGCTGGGTTCGAGGGGGATTTCCCCGGCCGTCTCTGAGACCAGACGGAAGTCGTCCAGACCATCCACCGTCGGGTAGTAAGTGGTGCTGTGCGTGAAGAGCAGCCAGGGCGTGATCCGCTTCATGTAGTCGATGCCCAGTTCGAAGATGAGCTGGTCTTCCGTCGCGCCGTCATCGAACGATTCGTGCTGGTAACCGATACCGCCGCGGACCTTCAATTCCTGGTCGGCCTCGCGGATCAGGAAGTACCCCAGGCCGGTGGTGGCGATAGCGCGAAGGTCGAGGTTCTCGAACTCGTCGTATTCGAGGGTGATGCGCCCGTAGGCGAAGAGGCGCTTCGTCAGGTCCACCTCGATGCCCATCCCGCCGATGATTTCGTTGCTGGAGCGAACCCCGTCGCGCCGGGCGAAGCGCCCTTGCAGGAACGCATTGAAGCGGTCGGTCTCGGTGGTGCGGTTGACCTGCGCCCGGCCGAGGGCGGCGAACTCCTCGCTGTTGCCGGTCTGCCCGTTGACAGCCGCTTCCAGCCGGGCGGTCCAGTCGGGGATGGCCTTGAGGGCGGCGATGGCTTCGGGGCTGTCGGATTCCTGCACCCACAGGAGCTTCATTTGTTCGAGCGTGACCTGCTGGGCGCCCAAGGCCGGGCTGGCGACGGCCTGCCCCTGGGGTTCGGTGTACTGCAGCGGACCTTTGGCGCGTTCCCCCGCATCCGTCTCGACGGTCACGGGCTGGTCGGTGGTGATCCCCTTGACCTTGTCCATGTCGATGGTCAGATCGCCGGCGAACTCGGTGGTGAGGGTGAGTTTCCCGTCAATGATCTTCCCAACGGTTCCGATCAGCCTGCTGCCGTCATGCAGCAGCACTTCGTCCGCCGGGAGGCTTGCGGACAGAGGCAGGGATACCAGCATCGCGGCGAGGGGGACAAGTCGCCGTGGGAGCATGCGCTTCTCCTGTAAGCTCAAGTGAGGCGGTATTTCGCGGAATGAAAGAGGCGGCGCCCCAGACCCTGATCGCGAGGTCAAACCGGACACCGGCGAGCCGCACTACGGCGGATCGCCCCGGATGACCCCCGAAGCGGCGGCATGGTAGTCACTGAGGTGTGAGCGGGCAAGAGGGGGCGAACGCGATTCATCGGGCGCGTCGCCGCCGGGGGAGGAGCAGTGCCGCCGAGGCGAGCAGGGACAGCGCGGCGGTGGCGGGTTCGGGGATCACATCCCCCACAGGACGCTGAGGCACGGTGAAGGTGCGCGATGACGGGTCCAGACCCAGCGCGGCGAAGTCAAAGGACGTGAATGTTCCGGGCGGATCCTCGAACCCGACCGACGAGTCAAAGGGGTCAAGCGAAAGCCTGATCTCCTGACCGGGTTCGACCATCGCCAGCTCGAAATCGATCACCAGCGTCCCCAGGGTGAGGGACTGCCCGGTGAAGGCGTGGGCGGGTTCGAAGGTGTCCAGAACGAAGCTGCCGGGGTTGGCGAGATCCTTGAAGAGGTTCCAATCGGCCACCAGCGGAGCGGGAACAAACTCGAATGTCGACGGGTCGTCCTTCAGGACATCGAGATCATCCAGGACCAGGAGGGAGACAAACACCGCGGCCTGCTGAGTCTGGTCTTCGGGCGTAAAGGTCACCAGCACATCGACTTCCGCGCCGAATGGGCTGAGGCGCGGTTCACCCAGTCCCAGCGTGGCGGAGGGCAGAGCCCGGGCTGCGGGAGACGCAGCCAGCATCCAGGTTAGCGCAACCGCCAGCGTCGCCGCCCGGCGGGCGCGGCGTACCAGGCAGACTTCTCGCTTCAACATCATGGCAACATGCCCTTTCAACGCGACGGGGCGGAAGATATGCCGGTTCCTACCGCCGCCGACCCTCCAATCCATCACACTATACCACAGACCAGGCCGAACCGGAACACCCCTTGATACGCTTTTTTTCCCGCTTCCGGCGAGGCCACCCTCCCCTTCCCCCTCCGCGCCTCCGCGGTTATCATCCGTTCACCATGCCCGTACAGCAGTGGTCAGATCGGATCTGGATCACCCAGCTTGGGGACGAGCCGGGGCTGTCGGAGGAGCTCCAGGGGGCGTACGAGCAAGCATGTCGCGTTCCCGCGACGCCGCACATGATTGTGGACCTTTCGGGCGTGGCCCACATCAACAGCTCGAACCTCTCGCAGCTTCTTCGGCTGCGCAAGCTGGCGATTGACGGGGACGCAAAGCTCCGCATCACCGGGCCCAGCGACGGGGTGTGGGTGGTCTTTCTCGCGACGGGGCTGGATAAGGTCTTCGAGTTCCGGCCGGACGTGACCAACGCCCTGGCGGAGCTTCAGATGGGGGGGAGTTAGCGGTTGGGGGGTAGCGGGTAGCGACTGGCGGGTAGGTCAGGCCTTGGCCTGACACGATCGTCGCCGCGCGTAGGAGTGTCAGGCCAAGGCCTGACCTACAGGGGAGTTGGCGGTTGGCGGTCAGTTCTCCAGGCGTCGGGGCATGGTCGAGGCGATGACGCGCACGGCCTGGGCGCGGGAGAGGCCTTCGAGCTGGAGGGTCTGGTCGATGTTGGGTTCGATGGTGTAATCGATCGTTCCGCGATCGAGCACCCAGAGGTTGTCGTTGTTCCGCCGGCGGACGAGGACGAACTGGGCCGCGGAGACGCCGCCGACGAGCGGCTGGGCGTTCATGGCGCCGGCAGGGGGGGTGGTGAGAATCCAGAGCTGCTGCCTGACGGCGTCGTGGACGATGCGTACGAGGTTTCCGCGGGCGTCGACCAGTTCGACATCGGGGCTGGTGATGGTGTTGCCGTTGAGTGTGGCCGCGGCCACCTCGATGGACTGCCCGCCGCCGATGTCGATGGTCTGCGCCGCGCGGGGCAAGAGGGGTCCGTGGGCGGTGCTGGTGCGGATCAGGTGGAGCAGGCGGTGGGTGATCATGCGCGAGGCGGACTGGGCGCTGGCGGACTCCGCGGCCACGGCGTAGCTCTGGAAGCTCGCGTCGATGGCGACCATGGTCGCGGTGAGCAGCATGGCGCTGATCGCCAGCGACAGCAGCAGTTCGATGAGGCTCAGGCCGCGCCTCCGGGCGGAGAGTCTGGCGCGCCGGGTTGTGCTCAGGATTTCACGCATGAAGCCATTCCTTCTTAGGCATCCCCGCACTCGACCGGTGGGGCGGGCGTCTGGCCCGCCTTTGTGGCGAAGCCGCAAGCTCCCACCGATGAGGTGCCGCAAGGTGTTGTCAATTCAGGCCTTCGGCCTGATGGCGGGCGAGACGCCCGCCCCACCGGTTCTTCCATATGATGCTTCCCATCAATACGCCGTGATCTCCGAGTAGGATGAGAGAAGGGGCGTGAGGTCGATCGGACCGAGGATGCCGTCGGGCAGCGGCAGGCTCGGGTCGTAGCGCACCTGGATGACGCCCACGCCCTGGGGAGGCAGTTCGGACTCCATGTCGCCGGCCGACGAGGGGAAGTAGCCCAGGGTCGTATTGAACTGCGGGCTGGTGTCGCCCAGCACGGTTCCGTCGCCGATGGTCGGTTCGTAGGTGCTCAGGATCGTCCCGTTGATCTTCACGTTCCCGCGTGCGTCGAGGATGCCCGCGACGATGGTTCCGGAAAGCTCGACGGTCTCGGCGCTGTCGTGCGGGGCGAGGAACGTGCCCATCTCGATCGAATAGTGCGGCGTCAGCAGCGTGCTGCGCTTGAAGAGCGCCTTCTCGGAGTCCGACAGGTTCGTCGATCCGTCGATCTCGAACCGCGTCGTCCCCGTGAAGGCGACCTTGTTGCGCACGTGGGTGAAGCTCGAGGGCGCATCCGAGACCATGCTGCCCTCGAACGTGCATCCGTGGAAGCGCAGGTTGTTGGAGGTGGTCTTGGTGCTCCCGAACGCGGCGTCGAGGTCCGGGTGCTTGGGCGTTCCGTCGGCCTCCACCATCCCCGCGTAGTTGTAGGCGTTCTGGGTCGGGTCCGTCGGGTGAGGGATGAAGTTGCTGGTCTGGGTTTCCACGAACGTCACGCCGATGAACGTGCAGTTCTTGAAGAGCGCGTTGGTCCCCGCGGGAATCCGCACGTTCTGGAACGTCATGTTCTCATAGACCGGGCGATCGTAATAGTCGTAGGGATGCGCCGCGCCGAAGGGGATGGCCTCGAATTGCTTGATGGGATTGCCCGAACCGTCCACGATCGGCTGAGGGGTGTCCGGATCTCCGGGGTCGTGCTGGGCGACGTTCGCCGCGACCTGGGCCGCGAAGTCATTCGTGGTCATGTTGCGGAAAGTCGAGACGTCGAAGTCCGAAGGCTCGAAGGAGTGGAGGTCGTTGGCGTGAGAGTTGAACGTCAGCGGGGCCTCCCCATGGTGGGGGTGGATCGGCCCGCGGAAGTAGTCCTGAACCTGCCCTCCGGCGGCGCCGTCGCGCCAGCTCTCATAATCCGTTGTGAGCTTCACCTCACCGCGGAGCTTGGCGTAGTTGTCGAGGTGATTGATGACCCCGTCGTTGTAGCCCGGGCGGCTGGGATCGCCGAAGGTGTCGATCAGCGCCAGGAGCTGCGCCCGCGCCACCTGGCCCGAGGCGTCAATCTCCACGCCGGTGACGTCGCCGTCGCCGTTGGAGTCGAAGCGGGCCAGGAAGTAGTCGTAGTCGTCGATGTACCCGTCGCCGTTGATGTCCAGATCCTGCGCGTCCGTGATTCCGTCGATCTCCCGCGGATCGTTGAGATTCAGGCGGTTGTCGCCGTTCTGATCGAGCAGGGCCAGCGTGTTGGCCAACAGGTCCAGGTCGTTGTCGAGGTCGGCGGTGAGTCCCGCGAAGTCGCTGACCATCTGGATCGGATGCCCATGCAGCAGGTGGGTGTCGGTGAAACGGCTGCCGATGGGCCCTTCGATCATCACATTCCTGCCGATCATGACCCTGCTGCGCGCGAGGATGGCGAAGCGGATCTTCTTCTCGATCTTGAAGTCCATCTGGATCACGCGGTTGATCCCGGAGTTCGCCAGGTTGTCCTCGGCGCGAACGCGGATACGCACCCAGGTGGCGTCCATCGGGTTCGCCGCCGAGACGGGCGGGGTCATCTCGTTGTAGGGCGGCCTCTGGTAGTACGAAGAGTTGTAATTCTCCCCGGCGATCGGGTGCGGGGTGAAGGTGGCGGTGAACGTCGGTTGGCCGGGTCCGACGGCGATGGGCCCGACGCTCAGCACCCCGGCGGCGCTGAGGGACGGGGGTTGAAGATTGTGGAAGTCGCCGTCGAACTCGTTAAGGATCGCCAGAGCCGTTGCTTCCCAGAGGTCCGGGGCGTTGGTCGCGTCGATGACGCCGTCGCGGGAATTGATCGCCGGAGTGATCTGGTTCACGCGGTAGATCATGTAACGCATGCCGGTTTCGGCGGCCGCGAGCGAACGATTGATCTGAAGATGCGAGTGGGCCGTGTTGAGGTTCCCCTGGGAGACGATCGCCATCGCCGTCGCCAGCGATCCGAAGATCACCAGGAACATCATCGCGAGGATGGCCGCGGCGCCGCGCTGACGGGCGGAAGCGCGTCGTGCGATCTGTCTTTCATGATGTTCTCTCATGGCAACCACCTTCCTTAGATCGGTGGGGCGGGCGTCTCGCCCGCCATCGGGCCGAGGCCCTGAAGTTCTGTGAACACCGTGACTCTGATTCGCGGCTGCGCCACGATGGCGGGCGAGACGCCCGCCCCACTGCTTGATGCCGTCATTCTTGCACTCGTCATTCGTCATTCGTCATTCGCGCATTCCGCCCCCGACTACCTCCCGATGATCCACGCCAGCGTCGTGATCGGCGTGGGCGCGTCGGCACCGGGCGCCTGGTAGGCCACGGAGACCGTCAAACGCATCAGGTCGGTCGTGCCCAGTGGCTGCGTGAACGCCGCGCTGATGTTGCTGTCGAGCACGTTCTCGACAACGATGGTCTGGCTCCAACCTTCCATCCCCGGGATCACCTGGCGAAGCGCGTTGACCGGCGGGGAGAAGACCGTCCCGGTTCCCAATCCCGCGCCGTCCACGGTGCCGGCGAAGTCGTCCACGTCGTCGTAGTCGGCGATGCCGGTTTCACCGGCCTCCGGCCCCAGGTTCGCGCTCCCGGTGATCGGGTCGTGCATGGGGAGGGTCATGGTCAGCTCGCGCAGCTCGTTACCGAGCGCCAGCGCCGTGCCCGTCCGCTGGGCCCAGTCGTTCTTCATGTGATACGCCTGCTGGGCCGAGACGATCGCCAGGACTCCGGTTCCGACGATGACGGTGGTGAGGGCGGCCTCGATGAGGGTGAAGCCTCCACGCCGCGGCCGCGTGCGAGCCCGTCGTGCGTGCCTCAGGTTGTGCGGGTTCGCCGGCATGTCGGGTTCTCCAGCTTCAAACCTACGATCCACCCGCTGCCCCGGCCAGCGCCGCGCGCCCCCGCGCGGCGTTTCGCGGGTTTCCCAGACGGCGCGGCCGATCCAGGCGGTGCGATCGTCCCTACTTGACCAGCGTCGAGAGCTTGAAGATCGGGAGGATGATGGCCATGGCGATGAATCCGACCACGCCGCCCATGACGATGATCATGATCGGCTCGATCATGGAGGTCACGGTCTTGATGACCTCGCGGAGCTGTTTGGAGTAGAAGTCGCTGACCTCGTCGAGGACTTCGCCGAGTTTGCCGGACTCTTCGCCGGCGCCCATCATCTGGACGACGCTCTTGGGGAGGAGGGTCGTCTTCTGGAGGGGCTGAACGATCTTCTTGCCCTGTTTGACCGAGCCGTAGACCGCGTGCCACATGCGGCGGAAGAAGAAGTTCCCGCTGATGTCCGCGGTGATCATGATGGTGTCGAGCATCGGCACGCCCGCGTTGACCAGTTCGCCCATGGTGTGCAGGCTGCGGCTGATATAGAGGGCGCGAAACATCTTCTGGAAGATGGGGGTGCGGAGCTTGAGTCGGTCGAACCAGCGGCTTCCGACCTCGGTCTTGATGAAGAGCACCAGCCCGATCACCGCGCCGACCAGGACCAGGACGACCGCCCACCACCAATCGACCATGAACGCCGAGAGGCTCATGAGGAACTTGGTCGGCCAGGGCAGAGCCGATTCCTTGCCGGAAAAGACGGCGGCGAAGCGGGGCAGCACGAAGGTGAGCAGAAAGATGGTGACGGCCACCGCCATCCCCCCGATGACCGCGGGATAGATCATCGCGCCGATGACCATCTGGCGGGTCTCGATCTGCTGTGCGAGGTAGGCGGCGATGCGGTCGAGCATCTGCGAGAAGCTTCCGGACATCTCCGAGGCCCGGACCATGTTCACGTACAGCGGCCCGAACAGCTTGGGGTGCTTGCTCAGCGCCTCGGAGAACTGCTTGCCGGACTCGACGTCCTGCTTGATCTCGTTGAGGATCTGCTTGAACTTGATGTTCTGCTGCTGATCGGCGATGCCGTCGAGGGCCGCGCGCAGGGAGATGCCCGCGCGGATCATGACCGCGAGCTGCGACGTGAAGTTCAGCACGTCCCGCTGGGACGGGCCGGAGGTGTAGTTGAGGGCCTTGAGTCGCTGCGCCAGGGACTGGGCGTTGCCGCCGACCGGCGCCAGCTGCAGGATCTGATGTCCCTTGCCGCGCAGGAGCTGCGCGGCGGACAGGGCGTTGTCCGCCGTCACGACGCCCGCGGAAAGCTGCCCGGCGGTGTCCCTTGTCTGGTAGCGGTACTGAGGCATCCGTCTCCCTCGCTGACTTACACCCGCATTCGTCATCCGTCGGCGGGCAGAAGGCCGGGCGCACGACGCGGCGCGTCGCCGCGTTCACTTCGTCCCACACCTCGGGCTTTCTCCCATCCGCCCCGTCGCGGCGTGCGCCCGTCGTGCGCCCGGTGACTCCCGACGATCCGCCGGCTCACGCGGCCAGCATCTTCTCGAGCTTGTCGGGGAACGCGGCCTGCGCCACCGCGTCCTCCCTGCTGATCAGTCCGTTGAAGTAGAGCTCCGCGATGGCGTTGTCGAGGCTGTTCATCCCCATCGCGCGGTTGGTCTCGATGACGTTGGGAATCTCGAACGCGCGGTTCTCGCGGACCAGGTTCCGCACCGCCGGCGTGCAGAGCATGATCTCGACGGCGGGCACCATGCCCTTCTGGTCCGTCCGCTTGAACAGCGTCTGGCTGACAACGGCCTGGAGGGTGTTGGCGAGCATCGAGCGGATCTGGTTCTGCTGGTCCGCGGGATACATGTCGATGATTCGTTCGATCGTCTGCGAGGCGTTGACCGTGTGAAGCGTGCTGAGCACCAGGTGTCCGGTCTCCGCCGCGGTGATCGCCGCGGCCGTGGTCTCGAGGTCTCGCATTTCGCCGACCAGGATGATGTCCGGATCCTGACGCAACACGTGCCGCAACCCGCTGGCGAACGTGGGCGTATCCTCGCCCAGCTCGCGCTGCTCGATCACGCTCTTGGCGCTCACGAACGCGTACTCGATCGGATCCTCCAGCGTGATAATGTGCTTGTGGTAGCGCTCGTTCATCGACTGGATCATCGCCGCCAGCGTGGTGGACTTGCCCGAACCCGTGTCCCCCGTCACGAGGATCAGCCCGCGCGGCAGGTACGTCAGCCTCGACACCACCTCCGGCAGGTTCAGCGTCTTGAACGGCGGAATCTTCTCCTTGATCGCTCGCAGAGCGATCCCGATCGTCTGGCGCTGGCGGTGCGCGTTCACACGGAAGCGGCCAAGCCCGGGAATCTCGTACGAGAAGTCCACGTCCTTGATCTTCTCGAACTGCTTGAGCTGCGCCTCGCCCGCGATCTGCTTGAGCATCCGCGTCGAGCCTTCCGGCGTGATGACCGGATAATCCAGCGGGGTGATGACCGTGTGAATCCGCGCGGTCGGGACGTGCCCGGTAATCAGGTGGATATCCGACGCCCCAAGTTCCAGTGCCGTCTTGAGAATCACATCAACGTCCATGGCGACCTCGTGTTGCGTGGTGACCTGTCCCGAACCGTCCAAACGTTGCGATCAACCGTACCGATGCATGGGTGTATCGTCGGTCGCACGGGCGGCATTGAGTCCCCACGACCGCCCAGACGTTTTTCTCCCTCCCCCCGAACCTCGCGCACCGGCGCATCTGTCACAATCCACAACCTCCACCCGAAACCCCCAGCTTGACATGGATGATCCCTTCCATCCTCCCGTCTTCAATCGGCAATCAGCAATCCCCAACGGACTACCCCCCAACCCGCGCCCTCTCCTATCATGCTCCGATGCCGCTTTCGCTCTCCCACGGCCGAAGCCTCGATGTCACCGGGTACGGGATCGCGCAGGAAGACCTGCCCCCATACTCGCAGGGTCCGATCGACCTGCGCGTGTTCTTTCCGGAATCCCGCCGCGGCCTGCCGCTCGAACTCGAAATCGGTTCCGGCAAGGGAACCTTCCTCATCCAGCAGGCGACGACGGAATCAGGGCAGGCCGTCAACTTCCTGGGGTTGGAGTACGCCCGGGCTTTCTGGAAGTACGCAGCCGACCGCGCCCGACGACATCAGCTCCCAAACGTCCGCCTCGTCCACGCCGAGGCATCCTACTTCCTGCGCAACTACTGCTCCGGCCATGTGTTCCATCGCATTCACATCTACTTTCCAGACCCTTGGCCCAAGAAGCGCCACCAGAAGCGCCGCCTGATCCAAGCCCCCTTCCTGCGGGAGCTTCACCGGTTGCTTCGCCCACCCGGCCAGACGGGCGACGCACAGGTCCGCATCGCCACGGATCACGGGGACTACCACCAGTGGATGCTCGAACACGCCGCCCAGGTCGCCGACCTCTATGAGATGTTGCCCTTCGAGAACCCCGAATCGGCCCAGCCGGGCGAGCTGGTGGGGACGAACTTCGAGCGCAAGTACCGCCGCGAGGGCAGGCCGTTCCATGCGCTGATCCTGCGGCGGCGGGGTTGATCGGTGGGCGGAGGGAAGGGGGTGAAAACCGTCGCGCACGACCCGAGAGCGCGGGCCTCGGGACATGGACTTCGGTTTCGATGACGGCTCGGTCATGCGGTTCGGGAACGTGCCGGTGGGGGACGACCGCACGCGCGTCGCCAGGCCGGGCGGGCGGGCGCGCTAGGGCGAGCACCGTATACGCCGTAGAGGTCGGACCCAGAGGCCGGAGATTCGGGCACGGGCGGCGCGATGACGCCGCGGCTCCAACCCCATCGGTCCCGCCATCGGATCCCGCTCCCCGGAACGGGGAACGAACCTGTCCACTCTGCGGGTGGGGGCAACGGACTCCTGTCTGTCCGTCCTGACCTCGCTCTCTTGGACGTCGCGGGCCATGCACCTGAAACGCCTCCGGATTGATTCACGGGTGTGAGCCAGGCGGTGTGGGTCAGGGAACGCAGGCGGGATGGGTCGTGCGCATTCCATGCGTCGCGGCCGGCGGCGAACAGAAAGGTAGGGTGGGGTTGAGTCTTCGAACCCCACCGATGACGGTTCCGTCGCGCGGCGGCGAAGGGGGTCGCGGCGGGCGAGGGACATCGCAACACGATCATACCGTGCCCCGGCGTGCATTGGGCGCGTCAAAGGCGGGATTCGGGGACTCGATCCACTACCGCCTCAATGCCATGGTCGCGCCAGGGGTAGCTTCACTTCTCGACGAACGTTCCGCCGCGCGCCAGACGTTGTTGTGTGGTCTTGTACTCGTGGCCGTCGAGCGCGAGTTGCACGGCGCGATAACGGTCGCGCTGCAAGGCGCTCTTCGCCCTGCGGACACGTCGATCCAGTTCCGCCCGATCCTCCGAGGCACGTCCCGGGATGGGCATGGTCAGCCTCCTTGCCGGGTCAACCAACCATCTTCCCACACCCGACCCCATCGCGCTTCCTGACACGCGCCGAACGCACCCGCGAAGTGATCCGGACGCGTATGACAGCTATGCGGGCCAGGGCCGCCTTACTGCGACCCGCCCTCGTCCGCCGCGGCGGTCCGTTCGCTGCCGGGCCAGGCATCGGGGTTCTCCAGGCCTTCGAGCAGTTCGTTGGCCTGGGCGTCCATCACCCGGGCCGACCGCAGCAGCCAGACCCGGGCCAGCAGGGTCAGGATCAGGGTCGCCAAGGCCGAGCTTCCGAATGCCGCGCCGGCGATGATCATCCGCTGG
>JBGTFI010000151.1:0-5042 GCA_041747335.1 Phycisphaeraceae bacterium
TCGACGGACCGTGCGACGAAGGAACCCATGTCCGCGCGATCCCCGGCCGCTGGTGCGTCTTCATCGGCGACATCGAAGGGCATGGCCTGGCCGCCGCGATTGTCATGGCGATCGTGCATGCCGTGCTGCACGCCCATCCAGCCGGCATTGCCAGACCCGCGAGCCTGTTGACACACGTGAACCAACAGCTCTGCAGGAAGAAGATAGGAGACTTAGCCACGGCATTCCTCGGCGTTTACGAACCAGCATCACGCCGGCTTACCTATGCATGCGCGGGCCATCCGGCTCCGTTGCTCAGGCGTGCGGCCGACGGGTCGATCGGCGCGCTGGACGCCGTCGCGAGCTATCCGCTTGGCGTGTTCGAGTCAGAGACTTTTGAGGAAGCGGACGTACAGCTTGAACGCGGTGACGTCCTTCTGCTCTACACCGATGGGATCACCGAGGCCCAGGGCACGGCGAGAGACCGGTTTGGCGCAGACCGGCTGATGTGCATGTTCCGCGACGCAGGCGATCAACCCGCGGAAGTCATCGACCAACTGCGCCAGGCTGTGCGGGCGCACGAGCATGGTGAGTCCGCGCACGACGACCAAACCCTTGTCGCCGTACGAGTGCTGCTGGACGACCCCATGGAGCAGCCGATGTCCGCGAGTCGGCGCCGGTGTGAAGCGCCCGTTCCAGGGAGTGCCAACTGAACCTCGGGATAGGCCGCGGCGCGTCCCGTTCACAGGACCGCTGCTTCAATGATCCGGCATAAGACTGAGCCGGCGAGCCAGCACGACAGGAAAGGAGCTCCTCATGGAAAGCACACAGGAACTGGCGCAACGAATCGATCTGGCGTTCGCCTCACTGGAGGACGAGCGCAAGCGAATCCAGGAGACCGAGCAACACGAGTACGAGCGGCGGAAGCAGCGGGTGGCTGAACTCGGCGCGGTGTTCGAAAGACTGACCAGGGTTATCAGGCCGCGGCTGGAGGTGTTGATTCAGAGGTTCGGAGACAAGGTCGTCGCGACCCCCAACCTCGCCCAATCAACACAGGAACTCGTACTCAACTTCCAGTCCGAACTCGCTCAGATCAGCCTGCGATTCCAAGGCACCACCGACCACGGCTTTCGTAAGGTGATCCTCAATTACGATCTGAGGATTGTTCCGGTCTTGATGAAGTTTGATTCTCACGCGGCGCTGGAAATGGCGCTTGATGCGATCGATCTCGACGCGGCCGTCCGGTGGACGGACGAGCGGATCGTCTCATTCGTGCACACCTACATCAGGATGCATCAGAACCAGTACTACCTGCGCGATCAGATGGTCGTTGACCCCGTGACGGGAGCATCCTTTCCCAGGTTCGCGGCGGCGGCCAAGCTCGAAAGGGACGGCCGCGCCTACTACTTCGTCTCTGAGGACAACCGTCGCGCATTCGAGCAAGAGGCTGCTCCGGCCGCGGAGTAGGCAGGCCTGTGCTTTGTGGTCCGGTGCATCGCAATCACCCACAGTTCCAGCAGGAGATGCCGCCATGTCGACTCAGAAGCGTATCGTTCATTCGAACCATCCGGCACCTGACCGTGCCGCGTCCGCATTGGTCCTCGCCCTCTGCCTGAGCGTGTCGGGCTGCGCGCGCCCGCCCGACGAGAATCACGCGTCAGCGCCCATCGCGATCACAGTGAGTGTTCCCGTGCAGCGCGACGTGACGGACTATGCCGAGTTCACCGCCCGAACCGCCGCGGTGGATTCCGTGGAGGTGCGCGCCCGCGTCTGGGGTTACCTGCAGAAGGTCTACTTCAGGGAAGGCGCGCTGGTTGAAAAGGGCGATGTGCTCTTCGAGATCGACGCTCGGACGTACCAGGCGGAGTTGAATCAGGCGGAGGCGAACATCGCCCAGGCCGAAGCGCGACGAAAAAACAGCGAGATCGACTACCACCGTATCCAGAACGCGTTCACTCGAGCCGCGGCCGCCCCCCAGGAAGCCGATCAGGCAACGGCGGACCTGGCCGAAGCGGTGGCGTCCGTCGCGGCGGCGATGGCAGCACGCGATCTGGCCAGGCTCAACGTGGAGTTCACCAGGGTCAAAGCGCCCATCACCGGCCGGATCGGACGCGCCCTGGTCACCGAGGGCAACCTGATCCAGTCCGGGCAGAGCGGCGGGACGCTGCTGACCACGATCGTATCGGTGGACCCGATCTACGCCTACTTCGACGTGGACGAGGCCACCGTGCTGCGGGTCAGGCAGCTAATCCGCGAAGGCAAGGCCCAAACGCCCGACGACACCGAAATCGCCGTGTGGCTCGGCCTCGCCAACGAGAGCGGATGCCCCCATCGGGGAACCGTGGACTTCCTCGACAACCAGGTCAACCCCAGGACCGGCACTCTGCGGGTGCGGGGTGTCTTCTCCAACAGCGGCGAGGCGCTCTCGCCTGGCTATTTCGCCCGCGTCCGGGTGCCCATCGGTTCGTCCCACAAGGCCCTGCTCATCAGCGAACGAGCGCTCGACACGGACCAGGGGCAGAAGATCGTCTACGTCGTGGATGGTGACAACCGGGTAGCCACCCGCCCCGTTCAGCTTGGGGCGCTCCATGACGGCCTGCGTGAGATCACAGACGGCCTGAAGCCGGACGAGCGAGTGATTGTCAACGGCCTGCAGCATGTCCAGCCGGGTCAGATCGTGGACCCGAATCTGGTGGATATGCCGGAGTCATCAGGAGTCGAGGTCAAGAGTCAAGAGCCACAAGAGTCAGGAAACTGAGCCTCTGCCTCAGGGCATCGGGCACCTGGCTGCTAAAGGAGAATCGTCATGCTGGCCCGTTTCTTCATCAATCGCCCGGTTCTGGCGTGCGTGCTCTCGGTCGTGGTGGTCCTGCTCGGAGGCATCGCGGCGGGCCTGCTGCCGGTCGCCGAGTACCCGCAGGTCACGCCCCCAATGGTCCGGGTGTCCGCCGTCTACCCCGGGGCCAACGCCCAGGTGGTGGCCGACACCATCGCCGCCCCGATCGAGCAGCAGGTCAACGGCGTCGAGAAGATGATGTACATGACGTCGCAGAGCAACAACGACGGCTCCTATACCCTGGATGTGACGTTCGAGATCGGCACCGACATCAACATGGCCCAGGTGCTGGTGCAGAACCGCGTCGCCACCGCCGAACCGACCCTCCCCGACGTGGTCCGGGCGATCGGCGTCACCACCAAGAAGCGCTCCCAGGACATCCTGCTTTGCATCAGTCTGTACTCCGAGGACACCCCCGCGACCGGCCGACCCTATTATGACGCGCTCTACCTGAGCAACTACACAACCATCCAACTCAAGGACGCCATCGCCCGCATCGAGGGCGTCGGGGACCTGCTCGTCATGGGACAGCAGGACTACAGCATGCGCATCTGGCTCGACCCGGACAAGCTGTCGTCGCGGAACCTCACGGTCGGAGACGTGATCAAGGTTCTGCGCGAGCAGAACGTGCAGGTGGCGGCGGGACAGATTGGCCAGCCGCCCGTCCCCAGGGGCCAGGACTTCCAGTACACCCTGACTACTCTCGGCCGGCTGGTCGAGGCCGAACAGTTCGCCGACATCATCCTCAAGACCGACTCGAGCGGCGAGATCACCTACCTCAAGGACGTCAGCCGGACTGAGTTGGGCGCCCGGAGCGAGGACCTGATGGCCCGGCTGGACCGCCGGCCGTCGTCGGGCCTGGCTGTCTATCTGCTGCCCGGCGCCAACGCCCTGGACACCGCCGACCGTATCAAGGCCAGGATGCGGGAGCTGGAAACCCGCTTCCCCCCGGGGCTGAAGTCTGCGATCGTTTACGACACCACCCCGTTCGTCCGCGAGTCGGTCAACGAGGTGTTACACACCCTGCGCGACGCCATCATCCTGGTGACTGTCGTGATCCTGCTGTTCCTGCAGGACTGGAAATCCCTGCTCCTGCCCGTGATCGGCGTGCTCGTCTCGCTTATCGGCACCTTCGCAGTCATGATCATGATGGGGTTCACCCTGAACAACCTGACGCTGTTCGGGCTGGTGCTGGCCATCGGCATCGTGGTGGACGACGCCATCGTGGTGCTGGAAAACATCGAGCGCTGGATGGAGAAGGGGCTGCCCGCACGCGAGGCGACCATGAAGGCCATGGACGAGATCACCGGGCCAATCGTCGCCATCACCCTGGTGCTCAGCTCGGTGCTGCTGCCCAGCGCGTTCCTCAGCGGCCTGGTCGGCCAGTTCTTCCGCCAGTTCGCCGTGACCATTTCGGTGTCGATGCTGATCTCGGCCATCAACGCCATGACCATGACGCCGGCGTTGGCCGTTCTGTTCTTCAAGAACCGCAAACCGGGCAAGCATGGCGAGGGTAAAGAAGCACTCCCGTGGTGGAGCGGATCGCTGTTCGGCGGGCTGGCGACGGTGTGGCTACTGACGCCGATCCTGGGGCCGTGGCTGGGCCTGCACGTCGGAGGGGGGCACGAAGAGGCTGCGGCGGGCGGCCTGAAGGAGACCCTGCATTCACTGGGGGCGAACCTGGTCCTCTTCCTCCCCGGCGCGGTCGCCGGCGGGGTCCTGGGCTGGTTCCTGATCCGTCCCGTGAACCGGGTGCTGGGTGGGTTCTTCCGCGGCTTCAACTGGCTCTTCGAGCGTGTGACGCAGGTCTACGGCAGGACCGTGGGCTGGTGCCTGCGCCTCAGCGTCATCGTGCTGCTGGTCTACGTCGGCCTGATCGGCCTGACGGGCTTCGGGTTCAATCGGATCCCGACGGGATTCATCCCCCTGCAGGACAAGGGTTACCTGGTGACGAACATCCAGTTGCCCGACTCTGCCTCGCTGGAACGCACGCTCGAAGTAACCGACGCGGTGGAGAAGATCGCCCTCGAAACGCCCGGGGTCGCCCACACGCTCAGCCTGCCGGGGATGTCCTACGTTCTGAATGCCAACAGCTCCAACTACAGCAACGTGTTCATCATCTTCGAGCCATTCCATGACAGGCACGACCCCTCGCTCAGCGGCGATGCCATCGCGGCCCAGATCCGCGCACGCCTGGCGCGCGAGGTCCAGGAGGCGCGCGTGCTGG
>JBGTFI010000152.1:0-1726 GCA_041747335.1 Phycisphaeraceae bacterium
CCGATCGAGCCGGGCGCCTTGACGCCGGCGTCGATGACGCGCGCCTGCGCAACGCTATGCACAGCCACGCCCAGTTCCGCGGCGCGGGCGGAAAGTTCATCGGCGACCTGCCAGGCGCGATCGTTCAGACTCGGCACACCCGTTGCCATACTTCTCCTCGATTGAGTTCCAGTCCGTCGCCGGAATAGACCTCGTACTCATCTTCGATCACCGTGGCCGCCGTGGTCAGCCCCAGCTTCGCCAGACGCCGCAGCACCAGCCGTATCGCGGGGATGGCCAGGGTCTCGAACCTCCCCACCGACGCGAATCCATGCGCTAATGGCAACGGAGTACGCTCATCCAGGCACACGATCGTCCCGCGCTTCATGCCGATGCCGGCGTCCGGCGCGGCCACGCCCAGCGCGAGCGTTCCGGCGATCATGCGATACCCCGGAAGCTTGCCCGCGCGGCCGGCGATGGAGATCAGGCCGCGTCTCATGCGGTAACCGGCGCATGCGCCCGCGTCGCCGAAGATGATGATCTCCCCGCCCGTCATGCCGCGCCGGCCGGTGGGTGAGGGGCCGCCGATGCGCTCGCCGCAGTGACCATGGACGACAATCCGTCCGCCGGACATGGAGGCGCCAAGGTCGTCGCCGGCGTCGCCGTGGATGATGAGTTCGCCGGATTCCATCTGCGCGCCAAGGTGATCCAGCGGCGGCGGGTCGCGGAGGGTGAGTGTGTCGCCCGGTTCGCCCTCGATGTTGAAGAGTTCGCCCAGCGGGACGCGCTCCCTGCCCACCGGGAGCGTCACTGCCGCGAGGTCGGCGCGGTCGAGCCGGCCGAGCGTGTCGGGGCGCAGCGGTGATCCATCGACGGGGGCGATGCCGGAAGTGGAACGGTAGGTGAGGGTGTAACCGTTGGGCATGTCGCCAGGCTCCGGCCGGCGTGGGAAGATATCACCTAAGCGCGCAGCACGCCACGCGGCCCTACAATGAGCTTATGGAGCCGATCCGGACCGACACCCCGCGAAGCCAAACTGACCCGGAGATTCACGCGCTCCAGGAGCAGGCCGACGCCAGCTTCATCCCGTGGGGAACGGACACACCTGACACTCCCGCGTGCGCGCTGGTCGAGACGTTCGGGGCGTACGAGGCTGAGTACGCCGCGATCCGCAAGGGCGTGGGGATCTTCACCTCCCCACACAAAGGCATCATCGAGGTTACCGGCGCCGAGCGAAGCGACTTCCTGCACCGCATGATCACGAATGATGTGAACGCGCTTGCGCCCGGCGAGGCGCGGCGGGTGTTTCTGCTCAGCACCAAGGGAAGGATCGTCGCGGACCTGATCCTGCTTCAGGAGCGGGAGCGCACGCTGATCGAAGTGGATCGCTTCGCGGCCGGGGAGGTGGTGCGGACGCTGGAGAATTACCTCTTTTCCGAGGATGTGGCGCTGCGCAACGTGAGTGAAAAGTGGGTCACGCTCTCCCTTCACGGCCCGGCGGGGGCGAAGCTGATCGAAACCGTGCTGGGCGCGAAAGTCGATGAGCTTGGCGCGATGCACCACGGGCGGCTGGAGTTTGGCGAAGCTCAGGGCATCGTGTACCGCCGGGATGAGACTGGTTCGCCCGGTCTGCACCTGCTGCTGCCGCGCGGGCAGGCCGCGGAGGTCTATAAGAAGCTGGCGGAGGCGGTGGGCGGGCTGGTGCCGGATGTGGAGCCGGACGACGCGGGCCACGGCGGGCCGAAGC
>JBGTFI010000153.1:0-2505 GCA_041747335.1 Phycisphaeraceae bacterium
CCATCGGTCATGAGCCGGACCGCGTCACGCTTGAACTGCTCGGTGTAGGTCTTCCTTGCCATGAACGGGCTCCCAAGAAGCAGTGAAGGAGGCACCATCCTCCACCAATTTCCCGCGCCCGTCCAAACGGGGGAAGCTCACGCCGCTGGCAATCGAGATCTCTGGTTCACACGCGAGCGGGGAGCCGGCTACCGTCAGCGTCAGGATCCCTCATCCGTTCACCTATCTTCTGATGAAGCTCACCGCCTATCGCGACCGCCGTAACGATCCTGACAAGGATCTCGGTCGTCACCATGCCTTGGACATCTTCCGCATCGTCGCGATGCTCACCGAGAGCGAACGCGATGAGGTTCTTGAGCGGGTCCGGCGGTTCTCGGAAAATGCGCAGGTTCGGTCATGCTCGCAATGGGTTCGATCGGATTTCGCCCATACCACCTCCGAGGGTATGCTCGCCATGCGGGCTCATCCCCTGTGGAACCAAGATCCGCACATGGACCTCTTTCTTGAGACCCTCAATGAACTCCTGCCCTGATCCCGGCTTTGCCGCGTCCCCGCATCCCCCACACCCCCAGCCCCATCATCAACACCGCGCTTCCCGGCTCGGGCACGATGCTCACCGATTCGATGACCGGGTCCGGCGGGATCGAACTCCCCCCGTTGGCCGAGTTCGCCGCGATCCAGCGCACGGCCACGGCATCCAGCGAGAGGTCCAGCTTCCCGGCGTTGATCGAAATGTCGATCCTTCCGCGGATCGATCCGTTGAGAAGCGTCGTGAAGTCCACCGTCGCGGGGTCGCCGGCCGGGAAGTCCCACGGGCTGCCCGGCCCCTTCCACGTCACCGGCGCGGGGAAGTTGCTGCGAAGCCCCGTCCCGCAGCAACCGTTCTCCGAATTGGATGTGCCCAGCAGATCATCACCATCGTAGAGCGACCCCGTCATGAAGTCGTACGGCTCCAGACGGTCAATCTCCCCCAGGAAGACGTACAGCACGTCCGGCGTTTCCGGCACCGTCGGTGGCGTGGTACTGAACTCGATGCGGAGAACCTGCCCGGCGCTCAGAATCGCACCTTGTGCCGACGACTGAACCACCAGCGCAACAACCACTCCCAGATTGACCATGAATCCGCGCATGTCCCACACCTCCTGAAATGCTCGACCGATCCTATCCGTCATCCGATATGCCGCGCGCATTGTACCACCCGCCCCTCCGACTCCAAGCGGAATCCCCTCCTCGTCGCTGGCGTCGCTTCATCACTCTCCCTCCCATCCTGCCGATAAGCTAGTGCAGCGCGCCCGTTCGGCCTCGATGGAGTGGTCTTTTTCGATGATCCAGGTGGTCCAAGAACTCGATCCGCCGCTCGCAGCGGAGCTTCGCGCCTTTCTCGCCGCGGCCCCGGCCGGTTCGGGCGTCTGTCCGGAGCATGACCTCCGCTGGCTGGAGGTTCTCCGGGAGGGGCTGCGCCATCAACCGGTTGTGTTGATCGCGCGAAGCGGGGGGGCGGCTGACGCGCCGATCGTCGGTTATCTGCCCCTGTGCCTGGTCGCCAGCCGGCTTTTTGGCCGCTTCCTCGTCTCCCTGCCGTACCTCAACCGAGCCGGCATCGTGGCCGCCGATCCCGACACCGACGCCGCCCTGGTAGACGAGGCTGTCCGACAGGCCGAGGCGCGAAACGTCCAATACCTTGAAATGCGCCACCATGACCGGGTGCTCGATCACCCATCTCTCCCGACTCGCCGGGAGGAGAAAGTCCGCATGGTCCTCGAACTGCCCGCCGATCCCGATGGGCTGTGGAACCTCATCGGCTCCAAGGTCCGTAACCTCATCCGCAAGGGCGATAAGAGCGATCTGACGATTCGTTGGGGGGGAACGGACCTTCTGAACGATTTCTATGATGTGTTCGCCATCAACATGCGCGATCTCGGCACGCCGGTGTTCCCCAAGCGCCTGTTCGGGTCGATCCTGCGTTATTTCGAGCAGGAGGCGGAGCTTGCGGTGGTCTCCTGCGGCCAAACCCCGGCAGCCGGGGCGCTGCTTGTCCACGACGCGGGCGGGGGAGAGCGTCCGGCTTCGACGCAGGTTCCCTCGGCGAGTTGCCTGCGTCAGTTCAACGCGACGAACGCCAACATGTGGATGTATCATCACTTATTGTTACGGTCGATCGCTCGCGGCAGCCGGGAGTTTGACTTCGGGCGATCCAGCGAGGATTCCGGGACGTACCGGTTC
Organism: Phycisphaeraceae bacterium; assembly: GCA_041747335.1. Classification (GTDB taxonomy): domain Bacteria; phylum Planctomycetota; class Phycisphaerae; order Phycisphaerales; family Phycisphaeraceae; genus JBGTFI01. The sequence goes on from JBGTFI010000153.1 coordinate 2,224, forward strand.
AAGAAGCAGTGGGGCGCCACGCCCCGGCCGACGGTGTGGCAGTATCATGTCCGCCGGGGGGATATCAGCGCCATGAGGCCCGACAGTCCGAAGAACCGCCGGCGGATCGAGACCTGGCAGAAGCTGCCCGTTTGGCTCACCAGACTCGTCGGTCCGGCGATCGTGAGGGGAATCCCATGAGCAGCTTATCCGGCGCCGGTTCCGGCGACGCCGCCACACGAGAGGTCGAGCGCAAGCTCGCGGCCCACGAGGCCGACGCCCCGGCCGCGCCCGCCATCCTCC
>JBGTFI010000154.1:0-7606 GCA_041747335.1 Phycisphaeraceae bacterium
GCTCGACCGCCGCCGCGCGGACCTCAAGACCCACCGCGACCACGAGCGCCTCCGCAAGCTCTGCAAGCGCCTCAACCGCGTGCGCCGCGAGGTCACGCACCAGGTGGACGTCCTCTGCAACGACCTGGTCACCGCGTACCAGGAACTCGCCGGCCAGATGCAGCAGGCCGTGCAGTCCAGCGAATACCAGGCGCAGCTCCGCGACGAGCTGGACCTCGAGAACGTCATCCGCAAGACGCTTGAGTACATCCTCGAAAAGGTCGGTCCCACCAACGCCGCGATCTTCCTGCCGTCAACCTTCGACGAGTACACCCTGGGCGGGTACATCAACTACGACTGCACCGGGGAATCGGCGGACATTCTGCTTCAGCACATGGCCGACGCCATCGCCCCCCGCATGGCCGAGCGCGTCGGCCCGCTGCACATCACCGACAACGACACCCTCACCCAGTGGCTCGGCGAGGACGGCACGTACCTGCTCGACAGCCACGTTCTGGCATTCCCCTGCCGGTTCGAGAATGAGGCGCTGGGCATCGTCGTGCTGTTTCGCGACGCGGAGCAACCATTCGAGCCGGCCATCGTCGAAACCTGCACGGGGATCGCGCCGATTCTCGGCAACGCCCTGGAGCGGATCATCCGCATCCATCACCGACACCTCCCCGATGACGACGCCCCCGCCGGGTTCGAACCCGCGGACGAGGTTCCGTTCTGAGCGTCGCGTGTGCGGGTGTTGAGTGCCGCGGTGTCGGGTGTCGTGCGCTGAACGTTGCTGCGCTGACGCTTCCCCTGCAATTCGCCTAAACCTGCCCATCGCTCCAGCCGATGGAATCATTATCCCGACCGGCCTCTTGCGTTCATCCCACCCCGGAAGGAATCCGCCCCATGTCCGCCACGACTGCCGCGCCCGCAGCCGCCGCCTCACTTTCTCCCGACAGGATCGAACAGACCTGGGAATCTTACCGGACTGATCCGGACGGTCCAGCCAAAGACCAGCTCATCCGCCTTCACCTGCCGCTGATTCACAAAGTCGTCCGCCGGCTCAAGACGAGACTGCCGTTGGAAGTCGATAGCGACGACCTGGTTCAGGAAGGTGTCTTCGGGCTGATGCACGCGATCGCCGGGTTCAACCCAGATCTGAACGTCAAGTTTGAGACGTTCGCCGCCATGCGCATCCGCGGCGCGGTGTTGGATTATCTCCGGTCGATCGATTGGAAGCCGCGCGGAGCGCGCGAGCGATCCAAGGCGTACGAAGCCGCCCGTCGTCGCCACCAGATGGAGACCGGTCAGAACCCCACCGAGGAGGAGATCCGCGACCGCCTGGGGATCGGCCCCGAACTGTTCGAGCGATACCGGCGCGCCGCCCGCATGAGCCGGCCAGTCAGCCTTGACGCGTGCGCGGCCCACGGCGATGACGACGGTGGGGGGGTGGTCCACACCCTGCCCGATTCGCGCCAGCCCTCGCCCATCAGCGTCGCTCAGCGCCGCGACCTTCGCCGCGCCATCACCCGCGAGCTTGCTCCGAACGAGCGGCTGATTTTCCTGCTCTATTACTATGAGCGGATGACCATGAAAGAGGTCGGGCTGACGCTGCGCATTTCGGAATCCCGAGTGTCGCAGATCCTCACCGCCGTGCGCGACCGCCTCCGCGAACGACTCAGCGCCGGCCGGATCAACCTCGCGGCCTGAGGGCGCCGCGGTTGCTTTGACCTGAAGGTCGCCATCCGGAAAGCGCTGCTACAATCCCGTTCCTATGCCGTCACCCGCCCCGGATCGTGCCTACCAGCAGTGCATTCACCCGGATTGCGCCGCGACCTTCGGCGTGGACGAGGTCCACATCTCCTGCCCAGCCTGCGCGAAGGTGGGACGGCAATCACTGCTGGATATTCGCTACGACTGGTCGCGACTGGCGGTGCCCTCCTCCCTGAGCTTCTTCGAGCACCGCTGGAACACCAAGGGCGAGCACGGCGAAGGGGCGCTTGACTTCTCCGGTGTCTGGCGTTTCCGCGAGCTGATGCCGTACTACCGGAGCGAAGAGCAGATCGTCACGATCGGGGAGGGCAGAACGAACCTTCAGGATGCCCGGCTGCTCGCGCCGAAGATCGGGCTCAAACCCGGCTGCCTCCTGCTTCAGTACGAAGGGCTTAACCCCTCGGGGTCGTTCAAGGACAACGGCATGACCGCCGCGTTCACCCACGCGAAGATGGTGGGGGCGCGCCGCGTCGCCTGCGCCTCGACCGGCAACACCAGCGCCAGCCTGGCGATGTTCGCCTCCCTCAGCCGGATGCGGGGGATCGTCTTCATCGGGTCGGGCAAGATCGCTTTGGGCAAGCTCTCGCAGGCGCTCGATTACGGGGCGCGGACGCTTCAGATCCAGGGCGACTTCGACGCCTGCCTCCGCCGGGTGCGACAGGTCGCGGTGGAGCGGCCGGAGCTGGGCATCTACCTGATGAACAGCGTCAACCCCTTCCGCCTCGAGGGGCAGAAGTCGATCATGTACCGCATCCTCGAGGCGCTCAACTGGCAGGTTCCGGACTGGGTCGTCGTCCCCGGGGGCAACCTGGGCAACTGCGCCGCGTTCGCCAAGGCGTTCGACGAACTGATGCTACTTGGTCTGGTCAAACGCGCGCCCAGGCTGGCGATCATTCAGGCCCGAGGCGCCAATCCGCTGGCCCGTCTGGTCAACGAGCGCGGGCTGCGCTGGAACGACGGGCGATTCGACGAGTCGATGGTCAGAGAGTTCTACACGGAGCTTGACGCGGCCGACTTCCACGCCCGCACCATCGCCAGCGCCATCGAGATCGGACACCCCGTGAACCTGCCCAAGGCCCTGCGCGCTCTCGAGACCATGAACGGCGTCGTGCGCGATGTGGACGATGAGACCATCCTCGAACACAAGGCGATGGTCGGGCGGTACGGCTTCGGGTGCGAACCGGCCAGCGCCGCGGCCGTCGCCGGCGCGCACCTGCTGGTCCAGGAGGGGGTGATCCAGGCGGATGAGCGCGTGGCGTGCATCCTCACCGGGCACGTGCTCAAGGATCCGGACGCCACGGTGAAATACCACACCGGCATCGATGCCAAGGCGGTGCAGGCCGGTGCCCCGCGCGTCGAACCGACTGGCCGCATGGCCAACCGCCCGATCCCCGTCCCAGACGACCTGGCGGCGATTATCGCGGCCATCGGGGTGAACGACGACGTGGACGAATCCTCTTTGGCCAGCCCCGAAGCCGAACCGGAATCCCTCAGGCACCTTCCGGTGAGCGAGTATTGAAAGGCCGATGACTTCACCCAAGCCAGCATCCGAGCCGGTCAGGTCGCCGCGGGCCGTTCCGCGCGCCATCGGATGGCGCGAGCGCATCGACCTGCCGGACTGGGGCATCCGCAACCTCATCGCCAAGATCGACACCGGCGCGCGCACCAGCGCCATCGACGTCGAGGCCCTCGAACTGCTCCCGCGCCGGCGCGTGCGGTTCCGGGTCCACCTCAGCCGCAACCATCGCCACCTTCACAAAACCGTGGAGGCGAAGCTGGTGCGCGATGCGCGGGTGCGCTCGAGTCTCGGGCACGTCCATGAGCGGCTGCTGGTGCGCACCACGATCCGCATCGGGCCGTTCGAGAAGGAGATCGAGATCGGGCTGGTCTCCCGGCCTGATATGCTCTGCCGGGTACTCCTGGGCCGAAGCGCCCTGGAGCACGATTTCGTGGTCGACCCGGCGCGTCGCTACCTGCTCAGCGGGTCCGCCAAGACCAGGCGCGCCGCGGCAAGGCCTGGCGTGCGCAAGTCCGCCGGAAAGGACGGCAGTCCATGACCATGCGCATCGGGATCCTGTCCCGCGCTCCGCGGTGCTATTCCACGCGCCGACTGCGCGAGGCCGCTCAGCAGCGCGGGCATAAGGTTCGTGTGCTCGACACCCTGGGCTTCATGCTGTCGGTCGCCCACCAGCACCCCGAACTGCATTACGGCGGAAAGGATCTTGCGCCGTTCGACGCGGTCATCCCGCGCATCGGGTCGTCCGTCACATTCTTCGGTTGCTCGGTGGTCCGTCAGTTCGAGCAGATGGGGGTGTTCACCCTCAACTCCTCGCACGCGATCACCACCGCCCGCGACAAGCTGCGGACGATGCAGACCCTCAGCCGCCACGACATCGGCATCCCGCCCTCGGCGTTCGTGCGCAATCGCAGCGACGTGCTCCCGGCCATCGAACGCGTCGGGGGCGTGCCGGTCATCATCAAGCTACTCGAGGGCACGCAGGGCGTGGGGGTGATCCTGGCCGAGACGCTCAAAGTCGCCGAGGCGATCATCGAGACCCTCCAGACCGCCCGGCAGAACGTCCTGATCCAGAAGTTCGTCTCCGAGAGCAGGGGGCGCGACATCCGCGCCGTGGTCGTCGGGGAGCGCGTCGTCGCCGCGATGCGACGTCGCGCGGTGGGTTCGGAGTTCCGCAGCAACGTCCATCGCGGGGGAAAGACCGAAGCGATCACGCTTGACGCCGGGTACGAGAAGACGGCCGTGCGCGCCGCGCACATCATCGGCCTGCGCGTGGCCGGCGTGGACATGCTCGAAGGGCGGGACGGCCCCCAGGTCATGGAGGTCAACTCCTCCCCCGGCCTCGAAGGCATCGAAAAAACCACCGGCATTGATATCGCCGGCGCCTTGATCCAGCACATCGAGGAGCAATCGCTCTTTCCCGAGATGGACTACCGCCAGCGGCTGACGCTCAATCGCGGTTACGGCGTCGTGGAGTTCGTGATTGAGTCGGATTCCTCGCTTGTCGGGCAGACCATCGAACAGTCCCGCCTGCGCGAGCAGGACATCGTCGTCCTGAGCATCAATCGTCAGGACGTGCTGATTCCCAATCCCCGCGCCACCCGCGAGCTGATGTCCGGCGATCAACTCATCTGCTACGGCAAGCTCGTCACCCTCAAGACGCTCATCCCGAAAGTCAGCCGGACCCGCCGTAAGTCCGGCCAGCGCAGAAGTAAAGCCGCTCTGTGAGCCATCATCGCCCGGGCCAGCGCCGATGCCTTCACGTCGTCATACGTTCAAGATCGGTGATGCGGTGATCGCGGCTGGTAGAAGCCGCGACATCCGCCTGCGCGTGAGTCAGACGTACACCGGCGATCCGGTGACCATGCCGCTGCGCATCATTCAGGGTGGCGAGCCGGGGCCGAAGCTCTTCGTCACCGCCGCGGTGCATGGGGATGAACTCAACGGCACCGGCGTGATCCACGAACTCATGTTCGGCCAGCGACTGCGGCTGCTGCGCGGAACCCTCCTCCTGGTCCCGGTGGTCAACATCTTCGGATTCGAGAACCAGAATCGTTACATGCCCGACCGCCGCGACCTCAACCGCTCCTTCCCCGGGTCGGTGAGCGGGAGCATCGCCTCCCGCCATGCGCACGTGGTGTTCGAGGAGATCGTCCGTCGGTGTGACTACGGTATCGATCTTCACTCCGCCGCGTCGCAGCGCATGAACTTTCCCAACGTGCGCGCGGACCTCACCCAGCCGGGCCTCGAGCCGCTGGCACGGGCCTTCGGCTGCGAGCTGGTGGTCAGCAGCAAGGGCCCCAAGGGTTCGCTTCGCCATGAAGCCTGCCGCGCCGGTTGCCCCACCTTCATCCTCGAAGCCGGCGAGCCCGACAAGGTCGAGCCAGGCGTACTCGAGCTGGGCGTGCGCGGGGTGCGAAACATCCTCAAACACCTGGGCATGATCCCCGGCGAACCGACCCAACCGGCCTACCAGACCACCATCCGCAAGACGCGCTGGCTGCGCGCGAAGACCGGCGGGATCCTGCGCTTCCACGTCTCCCCCGGGCAGCTCGTGCGCAAGGGCGCGCCGATTTCGACGAGCTTCACCGTCTTCGGAAGGCATCAGAACACGCTGACCGCTCCGCTCGGCGGGTTTGTGCTGGGGATGACCACGCGGCCGACCGTCAAACCCGGCGAACCGGTCTGCCACCTGGCGATCCCCGACACGCCCCTTGAGACGCTTCGCAAAGCCTTCGACGCTTCGCCCGATCACAGCCTGCACAACCGTGTGCGCCAGGACATGGCCAGCCACATCACCGTCACCGAGGCGATGCACGCCGACCCGCCGCCGCAGGAATATGACGATTCGGAGTAGGGACGCGGGGAGCCGCATCACCGCTCGCTCGACGACTCCGCCTCATCCCGGGCGAACTGCACCCGTGCCCAGCTCCAGGCCGCGACGGTTCTTGGGAAGCCCAGTGTGTTCATCGCCAGCAGGATCGCCTGCTCGATCTCCTCCCGTGATGCCCCGGCCTGGGTCGCCCTGCGGACGTGCGCCCGCAGCGCGGATTCCAGTCCCGCTCCCACGCTCAGACCGATCTTCACCAGAGCACAGGTCTTCTCGTCCAGCGGGCCTGCCTGGGCGACCGCCCGCGCGACCGCCTCGTGGGTCTTCTCCAACTCCGGGAAGCGGGCCACGAACTGCTTGTAGACCCCGGGGATGCTTTCCGGGCGATCAGCGGCCCGTTTGGGTGCGCTGGAGTACTTATTCGTCGGGGGACGCGGCGATGGGGTGGTCTTGCGGGCTGCCATGGGGTTCCTCCTGTGAAGCTGGGGAAGGCTTGCGGACTGGCGCGAGGCCTCACGCCGCCCGACAGTTTATCTTCCCGGCGGAGCGAACCTCCAGAGGGTTGGCGGGGTATCTCTGGGCAGGAGGGTGAGATGACCGCCTGTCTTGACTTGAATCCCCTGACGATCGATGATGCCCCGCCGGAGCCGGTAAGTGGCCGGGATTCCGACCATTTATGTATGAACCTCGATGCCGAAATACCGCTCGAGAAGCTGCGCGATGAGCGCCTGGTGGACGCTTACCGTGCGGGCGAGGCGGATGCCCTGCGGATTCTCATCGAGCGTTACCGCAAGGACTTATACCAATTCCTGATTCGGTTCACCGGCAACCGCCACACGGCCGAGGACGTGTTCCAGGAGGCGTTCCTCCAGGTGTACAACTCCCTGGAGTCCTTTGACTCCTCCCGACGTTTCAAACCCTGGCTTTTCACAATTGCCGCGAACAAGGCACGGGATCTCCTGCGTAAGAACACCAGGCGTCGCGAGGCGCCGCTCTCAGCCCCGATCAACCGGGGCGGACCCGATGGACCGACGTTCGTCGACCTGATGGAGGCGGACATCCCGCTTCCGGACGACGAAGTTCGACTTAAGGAATTGCAGGAGCTGGTTCAGGACGTGGTGGACTCCATGCCCGACCACCTCCGCGAAGTGCTGGCCTTGGCGTACTTTCAGAAGCTGGCCTACAAGGAGGTCGCCGACGTGCTGGGCGTGCCCCTGGGCACGGTCAAGAGTCGGCTTCACGCGGCCGTGGCGACGTTCGCCAAGCTCTGGAAAGCGAAATACGAAGACCTCGCGTGAAGCGACGATGCGCCAACGCTTGCGGTGAACGAGGTGGGAAAGTCCGGACAACGGGCGAATCGGAAAGCAGGAAGTGCGGCAATGACGCTTGAACGAGATCAACATCAGGGTGAGTGGCGGCTTTCGCCGGACGATGCGCGGGTGCTCGATGCCCTGCTCGCTTCGATGCAGGAACGCGACGCCGGCGAGCGCGGGTTCAGCGCAGCGAGCAGC
>JBGTFI010000155.1:0-8613 GCA_041747335.1 Phycisphaeraceae bacterium
GTCCGCCTCCTCCCCCCCCACCGCCGCCACCGATGCCCACCCCGCCGCCGGGGCCCGGAACGCCGCCTCCACCGCCACCGCCGCCGGACGATGCGTTGTCGTCGGTGTCAATGACGATGATGCGGCCGTCGCGCGAGGCGCTGATTGCGCCGATCACATCCAGGTCGTTGCCCAGCAGTCGGCTGGCGAGGCTCCCGACATTGGAAACGTAGTCGAGCACGGAATCGGTCATCACCACGCCGGAGAAGAAGTCCGCGTTGACCAGCGCGCCGGCAATGGTGCCGATCGTTCCGGGCATGTCGGCGGTGATGATCGGGCGCTGGTCTTCGGTATCGATGTCCGGATTGAGATCGAGTGTCGTCGCACCGATGAGCACGCCCCCGATGTTGCCCGGCAGCGCGACCAGATCGTCCCCGTTGTCGAGCGAGAAGACTCGGAACTGCCCCCCGGCGTACACGCTGGCGAACGGCTGCATCAGACGCGGCGGGTCGGCATCGACCGGCGGAACCACGCCGATGATGATCTGCCCGTCCGGATCCCCCTGCACGATATGAATCGCGAAGGCGTTGGCGGTCGGGAAGCGCCGGCGGGTGTCGACGAAGACCAGCTCGTCCGTCTCCGTGTCCGTCGCAAGGTAGGCCCCCAACCGCCCGGTGAACGGATCGATCAGCGTCGGGTTGAACGTCAGACCCGCCAGGTTTTCCCCGCGGATCGGGCCCAGCCCCGAGATGTTGTTGGGATCCTGGGGGTCCGTCAGCGCGCCGATCGCGGTCACGCCTGAGATCTGCAGCACGGCCCCGGTGTTCGCGTCTCGACCCCCGATCTGCGGGAACTCGATCAGCAGCGCATCGCCGCCCTGGTCCAGCCCGTCGATGTTGTCCGGGGTGATCGCGAAAAGACTCGGCTCCAGCCGCGCGGGGTCGGCATCGACGAACACGATGCCCTGGATCGTGTCGATCGGCGTCCCGTCGGGAAGCAGAATCCGAGGCCCGCGCGCCGAGATGTCGACGAACGCATCCTCGATGTCAAAGCCCGCGATCGCGTCGATCTGCCCGCTCAGGAGCTGTCCGCCATCGGTGAACGGGCCGACACCCGTCACCACGCCGTAGGCGATGATGGCCGCCTTGTCCGCGGTGTACTGGTCGAACTCGATCCCGGTGATCTGCCCGGAAATCGCGTCGTTCTCCTGGAGGATGTTCTCCTGCATCAGCACCAGGGAGTTCTGAATCTCGCTCGCGTTGCCCCCCAGAACGTTGACGTAGTAGAGGTTGTCCACGTCACCGACGTCCTCAAGCTCGACTTCGGTCGTGAACCACAGCGCGCCATCGGTGCTGGTGCCCAGGAACGGCTGGAACGCCGCGGCCTCCACGGTGCGGGCGAGGGTCGCTCCGTCCTCGTCGGTCGGGAGCGTGACCGCTGACCCGCGGATCACGCGCGAAACCGATCCGCCCCCGAACTGCCCCACCGCGATGAGCACCGGCTTTCCGGTGGTCGAACCGGCCTGCACCATGCTCGTGAGCCCCCTGGCCCCCATGATCGTCCCGGCCGGGCCAAGGGGAATGCCCGGCACAATGCCTTCAGGCGGATCGGGCAGCAGAATCTCGACAAGCTGGGGCAGCCCGTCCTCATCGAAGTTCACCCCGATCAGCTGATTGTCGCCGTTGATCGTCGCACCGACCGCCAGCGACTGGAAGTTGGTTTCGGACCCCTCGGCGTCGTCGCCAAAGGCAATGGCTCCGAAGTCCTCGCGCATCACGGGCGTGCCCGTGAGGGTGATGTCCCCCGTCGGCCCCTCGTTGGCGATGGCGGGAAGCGCGATGCGGTGGAGATTGAATTGTCCAGTTGCTTCGAGGGCGGTGTCCGTCCCCGGCTCGCCGAACTGCCGAGCCACGGCGAACAGTTCCTCCTCACCCTCGTCGTTCGTCCGGAACGTCATCCCCGTGTACTGGACAAACTCCTCCTGAATACCCTCCGCGCCCTCGAACTGGATCGGGTGAATCGAACCGCCTTCAAACTTGAACGGGCTGGTGGTGTTGATGTTGATCGCGACAAGCGCGACATCGGCGGCGGCCGAGGCGCCGAAGATCTCATTGCCTTCCTCGTCGAACCCGACCGGCACCATCGAGAGGTCTTCGTTGAGGCTGGCCGTGCCGCCCCAGTCCTGGGTGAGGAACCACCCCTGCCCGGTGCTGTCGATCGCGAAGGCCTCGATGTTCAGGTTCGGCTGAATGAACGGGTTGAGGCCGCGGATGTCGCCCATGTCCGTCACCACGCCGCTGAGCATGTTGATGCGCAGCAGTCGCCTGCCGAACACGCCCATCGAGTCCGGCACGGTCGGATTGGCGATGACATAGAGCAGCCCGGTGGTCGGGTCGATCGAACTCGCGACGACGCTCTGGGGCGTCAGGCCGCTGTTGACGAACTGGGGAACGCCCGAAAGGTCCAGTTCGGGGACGGCGAAGTCTTCGCCGAGCGTGGCGCGGTGAAGGATGCTGCGGGGCGTGCCCAGGGGGTCCCCGGCGTTGTTCAGGCGCGGATCGTTGGGGTTGACCGCGGCCCCGGTCTGGTTGTTGAGCTGGAACAGCTCGACGCGGTCGGGGTCGTTGGTGTCCGGGAGGCCCAGAACCACGTTAAAGCCGAAGGTCTCGCCGGCGCCGTTGAAGTCCCGGCTGGCCAACGCCCTGAGGTTCATCTGTTCGGCGAGATAGGCCAGCGGTGTGCCGAGTTCATTGCGAACGAGGTTGTTCGCCGCGCGGACGTTGGGGTTGAGCGTGACGGGGTCCACCCCGTCCACCCCGCCGACCCCGCCCAGGATGTTGCTGCCCTGCCTGCCGATGGCGGACGCGGTGATCGCCCCCGGAAGGTCGCCCAGGAGCACTTCGTTGCTCTGGGTGATCTCGGCGGCGACAAGCTCCACCACGACGTTGCCCGTGGTCGTGACGCGGATGATCTGACCATCCTCCGCGCGGTACTCGAAGGTCTCGCCCCCGATCAGCGTCGTCAGGAGCAGACGCTCCTCAAGGGGCTCAAAGGCGGCGGGGGTACGCCCCAGAAAGGCGGGTCGGCGACGGGCGGGAAGACGACGCGTCTTTGCTCGAACCATGCTCACACACTCCTGATGGCAGGTCACCACACGCGGGGGCTTAGGCCCGCGTCAATCCTTGAAAGAACCGGCTTTGAAAGGCTCCGATCACCGATGACAAGACACTCCGGCATCAGCGCCTTCACGAAGAGGGCAGGGACGGCCACGAGGCCCGGCAACCACCGAGACCCTCGAAGAGGCATCTGCGAGCGGGGAGACTCGGCCAGGCGCCCCGCGCAACACCCAGCGGGGCGCATGGAGGACTCAGCCGAATCGGTGTTCACCCTAATCAAGCCTCTACCTTTCCGCAAGCTCCCCGGAACCGCCCCCGGCCACACCGGACACCCATAGGTTGACCGTGAAACGTTCCAGAATGCCCAGCTTGCAGCGCGGGCGGCGCTGATTTGGTTCACCGGTCCGGACCGCCGGCTATTACAGGATTCTGTACAGTCTGCTTCAAGCGATGGGCGGGGAGGACACGATGAACCCGCAAGGCCGGCCGGGCGCTATTTAGGCCAATGGGTGTCACCGGAAGTCACGGGCGCGTATGATCTTCGGGACGCGCTGTCGGGCGGGGGCGCGTGACCGGTCGCATGGTGTCCAGACATACATCGCCGATAGCCTTCCCATGACGCATATCTCCACGCACCCATCGCAAGCCGCTGAGCAGCAAAGTGTTAAAAGCCTGATCGACGCGCTGGCCCAGTACGAAGGCCCCCCGGAAAAGTTCCTGCGGGTGCTGCTGGAGGTGCAATGCCGCCTGGCCCGGGCAGACAGCGCCGCCATTCTCCGCAGAGCGCCCCAGCGGGGGAACGAGATTCTCGCGGCGTTTCCGGAGATTGAGACTGAGGGTGCCCAGCCGGTCTGGTTGGCCCAGGCGGTGGAGCTGCTGCCGAAGCTTTCGGGGGGCGGGGCGAGCCAGATCGTCCCAATTCATTCGCCTAACGATCTTTATGGACAGACACCCAACCAGAGCATCCTTCTGCTGCCGCTTCGGGGCAAGGGGGATTCGCTGGCGGTGGCGGTGTTCCTGTTCGTCACCCGCGAACCCGCGGTGATCGAGCAGGGCAAGGCGAGGCTGGAGATGACCTCGGCTTTGCTGAGTCTTTATGAGATGCGTCTGACGGTGCAGAAGCACTTATCGGACAAGCGCCGGCTTCGCGAGGCGATCGAGGTGATGGTCGCCATGGACGAGCAGACGCGTTTCCGGGCGTGCGCGATGTCGATGTGCAACGAGACGGCAGCGCGGTGGGACTGCGACCGGGTGAGCCTGGGACTGGTCCGTGGGCGGTACGTGCGGGTCGAGGGGCTGAGCCACACGGAGAAGTTCACGCGGAAGATGACGCTGGTTCAGTCGATCGAGTCGGCGATGGAGGAGTGCGCGGATCAGGACATTGAGATCCTTTATCCAGCCCCGCCCGAGGCGTCCTTCGTGAACCGCGCGACGGGGAACCTCTCGATCGCCCACGGGCCGACGATGGTGCTGAGCCTGCCGCTACGGCGGGGTAATGAGGTTGTGGGGGTGCTGACGGTGGAGCGGCCACCGGATCGGCCGTTCGAGATCGAGGAGGTCGAGGCCCTGCGTCTGGTGGCGGACCTGTGCACCGCGCGGGTGCTGGACCTGTACGAGCATGACAAGTGGATCGGGGCGCAGTTGGCCTCGAAGACCCGGCGTGGGTTGGCGACGGTGCTGACGCCGCAGCACACCTGGATCAAGGCCGTGGCGGTTCTGGTGGTGGGTTTCCTGCTGTTTGCGATCTTCGTCCAAGGGAACTACCGGGTGGAGTCGCCGTTTGAGTTCCAGACGACGACCAGGCAGTTCATCGTCGCGCCGTTTGACGGGTTCATCGACGAGATTCTCGTTAAGCCGGGCGACCCGGTCGAAGCGGGGACGACGGTGCTGGCGACGCTCAAGACCGAGGATCTTTACTACGAGCTTTCGCGTCTGGAGGCCGACCGGCAGAAGTTCGAGAACGAGTACCGGGTGGCGGCGAGGGAGCAGGACGCCGCCAAGCGTGAGATCGCCCGCGCCGAGGCCGACCGCGTGCAGGCGCAGATCGAGTATGTGCGGCACCAGATCGCCAAATCGCGGCTGGTGGCGCCGATCAGCGGGATCGTGACGCAGGGTGATCTGGAGGGCCAACTCGGCGCACCGGTGCAGACGGGGACGGAGCTGTTCGAGATCGCGCCCATTGAGGCGCTGCGGGCGGAGCTGGCGGTTCCGGAGGGACGGATCGGTGACGTGATCGAGGCGCAGCGGAAGCTGGCGCTCGAAGATTCCGATGCGCGCCTGACGGGCACACTCGCGGCGCAGGCGTTTCCGGGGAAGTATGTGGCATTCGAGGTCGAGAGCATCAACCCGGTGGCGGAGGTGTCGGAGGACCGCAACGTCTTCAAAGTGCGCGTCCGCCTGACGGAGATTCCCGACGAGATGGCCGGCGAGGCGATCATGCGGCCGAAAATGCAGGGTGTGGCGAAGATCGACATCGGCAAGGCGAGCTACGGATGGATCTGGACGCGGGAGCTGGTGAACTGGGTGCGGATGAAGATGTGGTGGTGAGGGGAGGGGGATTGGGATTAGGGATTGGGGGTTAGGGCAGGAAGGAAAGTCTGGTGCAAGCGATGATCCAAAGTTACCGGCAACTTGATGTGTGGCGCAAGTCGGTCAGCCTGGTGAAGGAGATCTATGGGATAGTCGAACTACTCCCGCACCGGGAGCGGTACTGCCTTGCCGATCAGATGCGCCGCGCGGCCATTTCCGTCCCGGCGAACATCGCCGAGGGTTGGGCACGTGCGTACACCCGCGAGTATCTCCAGCACGTCGCCATAGCGCGTGGCTCAATCGCGGAACTTGAGACGTTTCTTGTGCTTTGCGAGGAGCTGGGTTATGTCACGGAAGAGCATGTCAAGCCTATCGCGGCGAGTGCTGATGAAATCGGCCGTATGCTCAATGCCCTTCAGAGATCGCTCCGGCGCCGCCTCAACACCCCTCCCCAACCCCTAACTCCCAACCCCCAATCCCTAACCCCTAACCCCTAACCCCTAACCCCCTTTTGCCCCCCCATGGACCGCCCTACTTTCAGTGAATCCTGGTATCGCGTGGCGAATCTGCGGCCTCGGCTTCGGTCGGTGACGCAGATTTATCGTCAGCATTACCGGGGGCAGATGTGGTACGTCGTGCGCGACGCCTCGAACAACCAGTTTTTCCGCATCAACGATGCGGCCTATTACTTTCTGGGGCTGCTGGACGGGCGGCGGACGGTGGCGCAGGTGTGGGACATGTGCAACGAGCTGCTGGGGGAGCGGGCCCCCACGCAGGGGGAGGCGATTCAGCTTCTGGGGCAGCTTTACACGGCGAATCTGCTGCAGGCGGACCTCCCGGCCGACGCCGAGGGGATGTTCGAGCGTTACCGCAAGCGCATCCGCCGGGAAATCGGCGGGTACATGATGAACCTGCTGTTCCCGCGGATTCCGCTGTGGGATCCGGAGCCCTTTCTCAAGCGCTGGATCGGGGCGGTGAGCTGGATGTTCGGGCCGGTGGGGATCGCGTTGTGGACGGTGCTGGTGATGACCGGCGGTTACTTCCTCATCCGCCGGTGGGACGATCTGTTCAGCCAGGCGCAGGGGATTCTGGACCAGGATCCGGGGAGTCTGGCGCTCTTGTACCTGTGCTTCTGGGGGGTGAAGCTCTGTCACGAGATGGGGCACGGCTTTACCTGCAAGCGGTTCGGGATGCAGAGCAACTCCGGGGGCGAGGTTCACACGCTGGGGCTGATGCTGCTGGTGTTCACGCCGGTCCCCTATGTGGACGCTTCGAGTTCCTGGGCGTTTCGCAACAAGTGGCACCGCATCTTCGTGGCGCTGGGGGGGATGTATGTCGAGCTGGCGATCGCGGCGGTGGCGGCGATCGTGTGGTACTTCTACAGCGATCCGATCGCGTTCAACATCATCTTCGTCGCGTCGGTGGCGACGATCCTCTTCAACGCCAACCCGCTGCTGCGTTTCGACGGGTACTACGTGCTGTCGGACCTGCTGGAGATTCCCAACCTCGCGCAGCGCGGCAAGCAGTACCTCTATTACCTGGTCAAGAAGTACCTCTTCGGGGTGCGGCAGGCGCGCGATCCGGGGCACAGCCGGGCCGAGCGGGTGTGGCTGCTCTCCTACGCGGTGGCGAGTTTCATCTACCGCGTGCTGATCAGCGTGGCGATCATCCTGTTCATCGCCGACAAGCTGTTTTTCCTGGGGATGGTGATGGCTTTGGGGGCGATCGTGGGTTGGGTGGGCGTGCCGCTGTGGAAGTTCACGCATTACCTCTCGACCAGCCCGGAACTGATCCGCACACGCGGCAGGGCGATGGCGTGGACGGGGGGTTTTATCGCGGCGCTGGTGGTGGGGGTGGGGGTGATCCCCTTCCCGGACCGCGACCGTGCCCAGGCGGTGGTGCTGCCGCGGAGCTTCGCGTTCGTCCATGTGGGGACGGACGGGTTCGTGGAAGGGTTCACGCCCTCGGGCGTGAAGGTGACGCCTTCATCGCAGGCGCTGCTGCGGGCGGAGAATCCCCAGCTTCTGACGGAGCGCAAGGTGCTGGAGGCGGATTACCGGCTGACGGCGACCAGTCTGCGGCAGGCGAGGACGAAGGAACTTGCAAGCGCCAACAGTCTGGAGCAGCGCCTGGGGGTGCTGGTGCGGAACATGAACCGGATCGATGAGCGTCTGCGGGAGCTGCAACTGGCGGCGCCGATCGAGGGGACGTGGGTGGCGCCGGACATCGACGCGGTGGTGGGGAGGTATCTGCCGCGCGGAGAGAAGATCGGGATGATCGTGAGCGATGACGACCTGATCGTGCGGGCGACGCCGGATCAGAACGTGGGCCCCCGAGTGAAGTACCACGTCGATCGGGGGGATCCGGTGGTGGTCGAGATGCGGGTGCGCGGCAACCCGACGATTCACCTTCCGGGGCGGATCACGTACATCGACAACGCGGGGAAGCGTCAGCTTCCCTCGGCGGCGCTGGGCTACCGCGCCGGGGGGACGCTGGCGGTGGATCCGACGGACCCCGAAGGGCGGCGGACGATCGAGAGCTTCTTCGAGGTGCACATCGATCCGGACCGCGCCAATGAGTTCTACGCGATGCTGCGCAGCGGTCAGACGGTGGTGGTGCGGTTCGAGATGCCGAAGAAACCGCTGGGCGAGCAGTGGTGGCGGGCGATCCGGCAGATGATCCAGCAGCGGTATCTCAAGTAAGTCCGACAGAACTTCGCGGGATCGGTCGATACATAGGCTGTGGCTGGCAGGCGGGCGGGAACCGTGCGACTGCCCAGCAGGCTTCCAGGACCTGGACGTTCATGGCCAGCTTCTTCATGATTCTCGATCCTGACGCGGAGCGGCGGCGGCGGGCGCTCGAGGCGGCGCGGTCGATGGTTGCGATCGTCGAGGGGCTGCGCATCGGAACATGCGAGGCCGGAGACTTCGCGGCCATCTGGGCGGCCTCTCCAACCGCGCCGGTGGAGGCAGCGCCCGCGGCGGAGCGG
>JBGTFI010000156.1:0-5754 GCA_041747335.1 Phycisphaeraceae bacterium
GGCCATCGCGCCGCTCCCCGAAGACCCGACATTGTGGAACCGCATTACGATCGAACCGACCACGGAGCTTCACCAGGTCGATCGCGTGTGGGTGTGGGTGCTCGGGGGGGGGTCGGATTGAAGATTGATGGGAGAAGGGACGATTCAGCGGCGGCGCTGGCGGCGAGCAGGCAGCAGGCCGGTTGCGAGGAGGGTGGCCAGCGTGGCCGGCTGGGGCACGATCGCGCTTGTCCCGCTGGAAGCGAGCATTCGCTCGAAGCGTGCGACGTCAAAGGCGTCGAATCGGCCGCTGGAGTTGATATCGCCCAGAATGTTCGCGGGCAGGGCGGGGTACTGGGCCTGGTAGGCCGCGGGATCGGCCAGCGCCAGCTCAAACGCGCTGACATCGAATGCATCGGCCCGCCCGTTGCCGTCGAGGTCTCCCAGCAGCAGCGCGGTGGCCGATTCGACGACGTGAAGCCACTGGTTGGGGCTGACATCGAAGAACTCCTGCACGATGCCGCTGGGCCACTCGATGGTGATCTTGTCGATCGTGCCGCTGTCCTGTCCCAGTCCGAAGTGAGCGGCGCGTTCGTTGAGGCTCAGGTAATTGCTGCCGCCGTCGATCTCGCGGACCATAAAGAGCCATGGGAGATCGAGGTCGGGTATGACGGTGATGCGGGCCCCGATGCCGTCGCGGTTGGACTCGACGCCGATCGTGCGGACGCGCAGCCAGTCGTTGTCATCGCCGCCGACGTTGCGATAAAGGCGCGGTCTGCCGCCGTTTTCGACGACGATCATGTCCATCGCGCCGTCGTTGTTGTAGTCGAAGATCGCCAGGCCGGTGCCGACGAACCCGTACTGCAACCCCGTCTCACTTCGGGCGTTGGTGAAGCTGCCGTCGCCGCGGTTCTCCCAGAGCTGGTCGAAGCTGCCGGTCATCATCAGGTCGAGCCGGCCGTCGTTGTCGTAGTCGATCCAGGTCGAGGCCCAGCCCCATCCGGCGTTGCGGACGCCCGCGAAGTCGGTGGTGTCGAAGAACGCGCCGCCCCCAATGTTCGTATACAGCCGATTGCCCCACTCGCCGACGCAGCCGGGATCGGTGGGCGCACAGGCAATGGCGGTAACGAACCAGTCGAGCTGGCCGTCGTTGTTGTAATCCCCGACGGCCGATCCCATCCCGTTGCGGTCCGTGCCGACGTTCGCGGCGGCGGTGCCGTTGGAGAACGTCCCATCCCCGTTGTTCCAGAAAAGCCTGCTGGTCTCGAAGTCGGCGGCGATCGCCAGGTCCGGCCAACCGTCGTGGTTGAGGTCCGTGAATCGCGGCGAGAAACCGAACACCGGATCCCCCGCGTAGCTTTCGACGCCCGCGTTGAGGGTCACGTCCTCAAAGTGCCCCGCCTGCGCCCCGCCGAGGTTGCGCAAAAGCCTTGCGTGGGCCTGCCCGTCGGGCTGGTAGCTGCCCCAGTCGGTGGTGAAGAGGTCGAGATAACCGTCACGATCGTAATCGCCGAAGGCCACGCTCATGCCGTGCTTCGTGTCGGGGGTTTCGAGGGCCGCCCCGCGGGCCAGGGCGTCTTCGGTGAACGTGCCATCACCGTTGTTGATGTAGAGGTAATAGCGCGTGGCATCGACGGCGGTGATGAACATGTCCTGCAGGCCGTTGTTGTCGATGTCCGCGAAGCTCACGCCGTTCGTGCGCACGCCCTTGAGGTGCGCCGGCCCGAACGCGGAGGCGGTGACGTTCTCGAAGGTTCCGTTGCCCAGGTTGCGGTAGAGCATGTCGCCCTCGCCCAGGCGGGTGAAGTAGAGGTCGGTCCAGCCGTCGCTATCGTAATCGACCGCCGCGACGCCGCCGGTCATGAACCCGGTAAGCCCCTGCGGGAAGCTCGCGTGCTGATGGCGGATTCCGGCCTGAAAGGAGAGGTTGGCGAAGAAGGGGCGGGCGTAGACCGATCGCGGCGCGAGGACTGGCGTCGCGAGGGCGAGCGAGAAGACCAGACTTCGTTGAATGGTTCTCCGATATGCCACCGGGAGTCCCTCCCGGCCTGACATGATAGCGTGCCGCCCCGGATATCGGAAGATGTCGGCTGCAATCCTCCACCCGCTATCCGCCAACGGCTATCCGCTAACCCCCGTACCCCTCCTCCTTCACCTCCCCCACCACCTTCTCCACGATGCGGTCGGCGGTGATGCCCTCGCCGATGGCCGCGTAGTTGGGCAGGACGCGGTGGCGGAGCACCGGGGCGGCGGCTTCGCGGAGGTGAGCGGTGGAGACGGTGGGTTGGCCATCCAGCACCGCCAGGGCCTTGCCGGCGAGGATGAGGTACTGGCTCGCCCGAGGCCCGGCGCCCCATTCGACGTACTGGGTGATGTAGGCGCTCGCTTCGGGGGTGTTCGGCCTGGTCGCCCGCGCCAGCGCCACGGCGTAGCCGACGACGTGGTCCGACACCGGGACGCGGCGGACAAGATTCTGGAAGGCCATCATTTCGTCGCGGGTGAAGACCTGGCGGACGGCCGCGGCCGCGTCGCCCGTGGTGGCCGCGACGATGGCGCGTTCTTCCTCGACGGAGGGGTAATCGACCCAAAGGCTGAACATGAAGCGGTCGAGCTGTGCTTCGGGGAGGGGGTAGGTTCCCTCCTGCTCGATGGGATTCTGGGTGGCCACAACGATGAAGGGGCGCTCGAGGTGATGCGTCCTGCCCATGCTGGTGACGGTGAGTTCCTGCATCGCTTCGAGCAAGGCGGCCTGGGTCTTGGGCGGGGTGCGGTTGATTTCATCGGCGAGGATGATGTGGGCGAAGATCGGCCCGGGGACGAAGCGCATGGATCGCGCGCCGGTGGCGGGGTCTTCCTGGAGAAGCTCCATGCCGATGACGTCCGCGGGCATCATGTCGGGGGTGAACTGGATGCGTCGGAACTGCCAGTGCAGGGCGCCAGCGAGCGTCTTGACCAGCAGCGTCTTGGCCAGCCCCGGCACGCCAATGATGACCACATGCCCCTGGGCGAAGATGGCGGCCAGAAGCTGTCGGACAATCGTGCGCTGCCCGACGATGACCTTGCCGATCTCCTCCCGCAGCGCCTCATGGCCCGCGTGAGCGCGCTCGAGCAGGGCCAGGTCATCGGCCGCCAGGGGCGTGTCCGAACGATCGTTCATGGAGGACAGGATAGCGGGGGCGGTGGGGAATGCACGATTGCACGAGTGTCGAATGCACGAAGCGGAGTTCGTGGCATCCACAACTCCCCAACTTGCACCTTGTCAACTGGCCAACTTTTTGGCTTTAGACTTTGGACTTTGGACCTTGGACGCCCCCCTACCGCTCAATCACCTTCCGTTCACCCTCCACCGTCGTCTCGTAGTTGACGCCTTCGGGCGTCGGCACCGGCACGTGGACGGTTACGCCGTAGTCGCCGGCCGTGCGGCCGGCGGCGTCCACCGCGATGAAGGCGGTGTAGGCGCTCATGAGGTTGTGGTCGAGCGCGGTTTGGCGGATCGCGGCGATGAGCTTGTGCTCGTCGAGGGGGTCGACGAGGGTGAGTTCGTCGCTCAGATCCGCCAGCTTCGCCCGCGCCCAGACGTTGGCCAGTGAGTTGTGCGACTGGGCGTGATCGACATCGACGGGAATGGTCAGCTCGATCGTCTCATCCGCGTGACTGGCACTGACTTTCGCCAGAGGCGTGGCGAACGCCCCCTGCGTCGGCAGATACCTGCCGGTGAGGACGACCGGTCGACCGGCGAAAAGGTCGGGGATGCGCCTGGGATAGACATCCACGACGTTGAGGCCTTCCCAGTCGATGCGGAGGTCGCGCATGACGGGTTTGCTGACGCGGTCGAAGAACCGGCCCATGACCTCTTCGGACGATTCATCGAGTGCGATGTAGGCGGCGACTCCCGTGCCCAGCTTCGCCATGCGGTTCATGAGGTATCGGTTGGGGGAAGCTCCGATGCCGAAGCTGAAGATGCGCGACTGGCCGAGGTTTTCGCTCACGGCGCGCAGCACCTCTCGCTCGTTGCCGATGTAGCCATCGGTCAGGAAGCATACGAAGCGAAGACGGTCGGGATCGGGATCGAAGCTGAGGGCGGATTTCACCCCTTCAACCATGATGGTTCCCCCGCCGGTCTGGAGACGGCTGACGTATCCGATCGCCTGGCGTACGTTGGCGGACGTGGCCTCTACCGGCAGAGGGGCGAAGGACGAGGAGCTTCCCGCGAAGCGGATCACCTGAAAAGTGTCGGTCGGCTGAAGCCTCTTAAGGGCGTGGATGACGGCGTCCCTGGCCTGCTGGAACGGGCGCCCATCCATGCTTCCCGACGCGTCGATCACGAAGACCATCTCCATCGGATGGCGCTCGATCGATGAGGTGTCGCCCGGCGGATAGAGCATGAGCGTGAAGTATCCGCCGCCGCGGGCATCGCGCTGGGCGAGGAAGTGGGTCTTGAGCCGGTCGCCCGCGACGCGGTAGCGCAGCACGAAGTCCTTATTGGGGATGCGGTCGCGGGCGCTCAGTTGAATGAGCACGCGGCCGGACTCATCGACGAGCTGATCCACGAGGTGGTTGACGCTGGCCAGTTCCTCGATCTCGACGCCCGGATTGAGCACCAGCGAGAGCGCGATGTCATGCCCGCTGCGTTCATTGGGGCGGAGGTAGGGCACTTGGGTCTGCTGGCCGGTCGAGCCGATCGCATCCCGCGGGGTGGCGCCGACACCGGCGGTCGTCATCGGCGGATTGAAGCGCGGTCCGACGACCATGGGAAACTCGAACTCGTACCAGCCGTCGGAGTACGCGAGCGTCTGGAAGTAGCGGATCGAGACGTCGATCTGGCGGCCGGGTTCGATGTTCGCCACCTTCTGGGTAAAGATGTTGGGCCTCTCCTGCGTCATAAGGGTGGCGACGCGGCCCTGGTCGCGGGCATCGCGGTAGAGGCGCTCGGCCTCGGCGCGTTCGCGGATGACGCCGCGGATACGACGATCACCGATGGTCATAATGAACTCGTTGATGGCGGCGTTGTCGGGCAGGGGGAAGACGTAGACAGCTTCGATCTTCGTATCGAAGGGGTTGTGGAACTGCTGGATGACATCGACGCTGGCGACGTAGGCATCGATGCGGGCGGTGACGGCGGTGTGCTTGAGGGGAACGGGGATGAACTCCTCGCGGTCGGGGGACTTGGTGACCAGACCGCCGCCGGCCGGTTCGTTGTCCGCGACGGCGCGGGGGGGCCTGATGCGGGCTGAGGCCGGCCGGGAGATGATCCAGAGCTCTTCGCTGACATAGGAACCGCGGGAACCCGCGATGAGGCTGGTGTTGCCTCCACGAAGCAGGTTGGGGGAGTCGGCGAGCGCGGGCGAGAACGGCCGGGGCTCAAATCCCTGGCCCGCACCGGGCGACGCGGGTGGAGCATTGAGGGCCTGGCCCTCGTGGTACCAACTGCCCGAGGTGCAGCCGGTGAGGAAGAGGCATGCGAACAGCAGCCATAGTCGTAGTCGTAGTCGTAGGTCAGGCCTTGGCCTGACAGTGGGGCGATCACCGCACGATCGTGTCAGGCCAAGGCCTGACCTGCGATGGGACCACGCTCGCAAGGCGCGCTGGTGCTTCATTGCGGGTCTCCTTTTCGCCACTGGAGCGAGGCCTGGAGCGGCGTGCCGTCGTGCGCGGCGGCGGCGGTGAGGGTCGCGCGGTATCGCACGGGGTTCTCGCCGGTCACGTGAACGTGGACGGTGGCGATGCGCGTCGGTCCGCTGGGGAGTTCTTCCACGCCCGCGAGGCTGTAGGCCG
>JBGTFI010000157.1:0-13719 GCA_041747335.1 Phycisphaeraceae bacterium
TCGACGCACAGCGCCGAAGGGGCGGCCTGCGCGGCGTTGGCCAGGAGCAGGCCGGTGACGGCCGCGACGCTGAAGGTCACGCCCCGCGCATGGAGCTTTCGCCGGAGCTTTTCGAGGGCCTTGTGCATCCGGCGGGAGATCGTCGCTTCCGAGACCCCCTGCGCCTGGGCGATTTCCTTCTGAGAAAGGCCCTGCAGGAAGTGTTCGACCAGGAGCGTGCGCGAACCGGCGGGGAGCTGATCGAGGCAGGTGTCGATGATCGGCGCCAGGTCGCACCAGCGGGTGGGTTCCTGGGCGCGCTGGAGGTTGTAGGCCGACTCGCGTCGGCGACGCGCGGAATCGCTTCGGAGGATGTCGATGGAAAGCTGCGTCGCGGCGCGGTGAAGCCATCCGGCGACGGAGCGCCGCACGGCTTCGGGACGCCTCATGAGCTTGAAGAAAGTCTCCTGAGCGGCGTCTTCGGCGGCGGCGGGATCGCACAGCACCCGCACGCACGCGGCGTAGACCAGCGAGCGATACCGCCGGACGATCTGCGCGAAGGCCAGTTCATCGCCGTTGTCGCGGTAGCGTTCGAGCAGCGCCATGTCATCAAGCGAGCCCAACTGCATGTTCCTGGGTCGTGCCTTTCGGGGTAAGGGTTTCGCCGGATAGAGGCCGGAGACGCTGAAGAATTATTTCACGGTGGGGAGCGGGAATCCAGCCCCGCTCCCCGCACATCAACGCCCCCCCCATCTTCACACGGCGGCTTCGAGGACGTTCAGGGCGGCCTCGACGTGTCGGGGGTCTCCGTCGAAGGCGAGCTGGCCGGGGGTGGTCATGGCGATCAGGGCCCGGCGGGTCGCGGCCAGGTCGGCCCAGTGGTCCTCGACGGTCAGGCCCAGTTCCTTGCGCTTGCGAGCGAGCATCTTGCAGAGCTTGCGGTCGCCCAGGCGCTCACGGCGAGCCCAGAACAGGTGCTCGAAGTAGACCGCGTCTTCGATCCAGCATCCCGGACGCGTCTCGGCGTAGTCCAGCAGGACGGCCGGTCCTTCGGGGCCGTTGGTGCGGGTCATGGCGTTGCCCAGGTGCAGATCGCCGTGGCACCACTGATCGACCGGGCGAATCTCCCAGGCCTCAATCCAGGCATCGAGCTTCTTCTGCGCCTTCTTGAGCGCCTGACTCCAGCGCTGCTCGTGGGGCAGGTTGTGATCGCGCACGACCTTGCGCGAGCGATCGAGCGCCTCGCGCCAGTCGCGATCCTGAGCCCGGCCGCGAAGTGGAACGTCCGCGGCGGCGAGGTAGAAGCGTCCGGCGGCGTCGATCAGGAGATCAAACTCCCTGCCGTTCCACGCGGCCCCCAGTGGACCGTGAGGAATGCGCTCCATGACGACCCAGGCAATGTCGTAATCGCCCAGGGTTTCGCCGTGCGCGTAAAGCCGGGGGGCGACGTGGTCGTAATCCTGAAGGTGGACCAGCCAGTGCCGCTCGTGCGGGGGCACGGGGAGCTTGACGACGCATTCGATGTGCCCGTTGTGGTTCTCGCCCGCGTGATAGGCGGCGTAACCGGTAAGGGCGCCCCCGCGCTGCCAGTCGGTGCGGAACCAGGAGACGGACGAGAGCTTTCCCCCGCACGCCTCACGCAGGGCGGGTTCGAGAGCGCTGCCGAAGAGCGAAGGGCTTGCTGGGGATGGATCGACGGAAGGTGAAGGCTGCGGGGTCTGGCCGGGGGCGTCGGAGGGCGGGGGCAATGGCAAGATCGTTGCTCCGGGCGGTCGGACGTGCGGAAGTTCGATCTTTCGTACCAGTCTAACTTTATGCGCGTCAAGCACTTGTGGCAAGGAGCCTCTGGGGCGCGCTTACCGGGTCGCCTTGGCCTCGGCGAGGTATCCGGCGAACTGGCGGCGGTGTTCTTCCTCGTCGCCCTTGAGGGTGGTGCAGAGATCCTGCGTCACCGGATCGACCCCGTCGGTGACGTCGATGAGCTTCTGGTAGTGGTTGATGGCCGCCTCCTCGGCTTCGATCACCCCCTTGATGACCGAGACGATGTCCAGCGGATCTTTGGGGGGCTGGAGCGACTGCTGCCCGCGCTCGAGGTCCATCGACCCGGGAACTCTGCCGTCAAGAATCTTGATGCGGTTGGCAAGCTGCTGCGCGTGGCCGAGTTCTTCGGTGATGTCGGCCGCGAGGCTGTCCTTGATGTGCTTGGCGCGGAATCCGTCGAGGTGGACGGAGTTCGCCAGGTAGTTGGCGACGGTTTCCAGCTCCATGCAGTAGGCTTTGGTCAGGAGCTTGACGATTTCCTTGCGTTTCTTTTCGTTCATGGGGCAGGGTGTGGGGTGTGGGGTGTGGGGTGTGAAGACGGGAAAGGTGCAATCAGCCGGTCCACTCTTTGGCGAAGTGGTCGACGCGGAGCATCTGGTCGCTGGGGACCATGCTGATGACGTCCCAGGGGCAGACCTGGGCGCAGAGGGTGCAGCCGATGCAGCGTGGCAGGTCGATGGTGCAGGTCTGCATCACCTGGGCGTGCTGCGGGCCGGGGAGGGTGTCGATGCAGTCCACGGGGCAGACCGAGACGCAGGCCTCGCACCCGGTACACAGGTCTTCATCGAGCAGGGCAAGCTGCTTGGGCGGTTTCTTAGCCATCGGGAGAGTATTGTAGGCCCGGAAGGGGGGAATGCCAGTGGGGGCGGGTCTTGGGTCTTGGGTCTGGAATCTGGAGTCTTGGGTCTTGGGTCGGAAGTCTGGAGCCTGAAGTCAACCGCGCGGGTCGTGTGACGACTTAGCCTGCAACTTGCCAACTCTCCCCGACTTTGGACTTTGGACTTTGGACTTTCTATCTTCCGGCGATGCGATACGCGATGATCATGGCGGGCGGGTCCGGTACGCGGCTTTGGCCGATGAGCCGGGGGGCGGTTCCGAAGCAGCTCATTCCTTTCATCGGTGGGAAAAGTCTGATCCAGATCGCCTCGGATCGGCTCGACGGGATGATTCCTCCGGAGAGGCAGTATGTGTGCGCGGGGTTCTCCCATCGGCAGGCGATTCTGGCGGCGCTTCCGGGGTTGGCCGCGGAGCGTTACCTCGGTGAGCCGGTTGGGCGGGACACGGTCAATGCCGTGGGATTCGCCGCGGCGGTCATCGCCCGTGAAGATCCCGATGCGGTGATCGCGGTCTTCACGGCCGACCACCTGATCGAGCCGGTGGACGCGTTCAGGAAGATCGTAGAGACGGGGTACGAGCTTGCGGAGGATCACCCCGACACGCTGGTGACCTTCGGGATCGCGCCGACCCATCCGGCGACGGGCTACGGCTACCTCCAGCTCGGCAAGGCGATCGAGACGCGCGACGGGGCGCGGGCGTTCGTGGTGGACCAGTTCAAGGAAAAGCCCCAGGGCGAGCTGGCGGAGCATTATCACCAGGCCGGTCCCGCGAAGTATCTGTGGAACAGCGGGATGTTCGTGTGGCGGGCGTCCACTTTGCTGGACTGCATCGCGCGATACCTGCCGGAGAATCATGCGGGGCTGAGGCGCATCGCCGAAGCCTGGGGGACGGCCGATCGGGATCGCGTGCTGGGCGAGATCTACCCGACGCTCAAGAAGATCAGCGTCGACTTCGCCGTCATGGAACCGGCTTCGCGGGATGAGAAGGTGCGGGTGGCGGCGTTGCCGATGGCGCTGACGTGGCTGGATGTGGGATCCTGGCCGGCCTTCGCCGGGACGTGCCCGACGGACGAGGCGGGCAACGCGCTGGCGGCGGCGAAGCTGCTGCTGATGGACACGAGGGGGACGCTGGCTGCATCCAGCGATCCGAACCATCTGATCGCGACGATCGGGTGCGAGAATCTGGTCATCATCCACACGCCCAGGGCGACGCTGGTGTGCCCGGCCGACCGCGCGGAGGAGATCAAGAAGCTCCACGAGCAGGTGGGCGAGCGTTTCGGGAAGGAATACCAGTAGAGTGTCGGGGACGGGTGACAAAGTTGGGTGCCATGGGCAAGGCTCTGCTTGCCCGTGGACGCCTGCGTCAGGCG
This sequence comes from Phycisphaeraceae bacterium, assembly GCA_041747335.1. Classification (GTDB taxonomy): domain Bacteria; phylum Planctomycetota; class Phycisphaerae; order Phycisphaerales; family Phycisphaeraceae; genus JBGTFI01. Next base: position 4,007 of record JBGTFI010000157.1, read on the forward strand.
TGTCTGTGGTCCGTCCACGAGGACCACTCGCTCACCCCGCGCCGATCCCGCGGCGGATGATGCAGGCGCGGTCGCATAGTCCGCGAAGCTCCTCGAGCGCGAGTTGCCACTGCTGCGGCGGGGCGTTGTCCGCGGAGAGGTCGCAGACCTGGCGGGCCTTTTCGCTGATCTGCTCGTACCCGAAGCTTCCGGCGTTGCCCTTGATGGCGAGGTAGATCTCGCGCAGCGGCGCGAGGTTGCTTTCCTTGGAGAGCTGCTCGATCTTCGCGAGCTGCTCCTCAAGGGAACCGAGGAAGCTCAGGATCAGCGGGCGCATCCTGACGTTCGACCAGTGGTCGCTGACGATCGCCTGAGGGTCCGCGCCCTGGGCTCCGCCGGGAAGGTGCTCGGCCAGGAGCGCGGCGAACTGGCGGGGCGTGAAGGGCTTGACGAGCACTCTGGTGGCGCCCGAGGCCAGCGCCTGGCGATGCGGATCGCCGCTGTCGTGGCTGGTGACGAAGAGCACCGGCCCGGTGAACGCGGACTGGCGAATGCGTGCGATGAGGTCCGTGTGCCCGTCGGCGATGAAGATGATGTCGAACCGGGTGTGAGCGGCCGCCTCGACCGCCTCGGCGTCGGTGGTCGCGCTGACAGGTTCGACCCCGGTGGATTCGAGCAGGAAGCGCATCAGCTCGCGGTCGCAGGCGTGCGTCTGCACGTGCAGCGCCTTCCCGGTGAATCGCGGGAGCGGCGCTTCCTCGCGCGTCTCGCGGGCGTCGGGCGGACAGATGTCGACGTAATCGCAGATGGCGATGGCGCTGTCGAACTGCACCCCGATTTCGTGGACCCTTCCCTGAACGTGGTTGCAGCGGGTGATGCGCCCCTCGACGCGCACGGGGTGGTCCTGGTTGGTGCGCAGGTTGATCGTGCAGGCGGTTCCGGGATAGATGAACTGCCCGTGCAGGAAGCTCATGCCCCCGCGACTGAGATTGCGCGGGCGGATGAGGTATCGGATGGTCGATCCGCCGGGGTGTTGGACGGTGATGATCAGGCCGTCTGCCGGGGCGTATTCGAGGCGAGGGGCGTTGCGGTTATCGACGCGGCTGGCGCGCTCGGCGCGGTGCATGCGCTGGATGAGTTCGGCCTGGGCGCGGTCGGACATCCGCAGGGTGTCCACGGCGCCGTGAAAGGTCTCTTGCGACTCGCCTTTGCTCATGAAGGATCCCCCGTCCGCGCGGGTCCGGTGGCGCGGTTCCGCCAGAGCGCGGTCCGTCCGGTGATATATCGGCCGCCGCGCGACGCGGGCGTATGGCACGCGGTGCGTGAGCGGGGTCGCGGTGGACGCTCGTGCGGGTCGGGTCGATTACGCGGCCTGGGATGTCCGGAGGCCTTGGAGGAACTCCACCCAGCGTGCGGCGGCCCAGGCGGCCAGATCGCTCGCGATCTCCTGCTTGCGGAAGAGTCCGGTGGCCTGGGGACAGGCCCGCCTGGCTTGCTCGTGCTGCGCGTCGTCATCCAGGAGTGTGACCACCCTCCAGGCGTCGCCCCAGGGGGGTGTGCTGAGCATCTGGAGCAGGGCGGAGGCGTCGCCGTCGGGCAATCGCCATTCGGTGATGACGAGTCCGCCGGGGGCCGCCGATTCCTGCGGTCGCCACTGGCTCAGGCGTTTGCGGGCGTCACCCAGAGACTGGGCGGTGGTGATCTCACGGGCGCCGGCGGCGATGAACGCCTGACGCAGGATGTTGGCGGTCAGCGGATCGCGCTGAAGCAGAAGAAGCGGGAAGGCGCCCTGAGTCGGGATGGAGGCGGATGCGGGCTGATCTCCATACACCCTCACGCGGTTTCGGCCGGCGTGCTTGGCGTCATACACCGCCTGGTCGGCCTGCTGGACGAGCTGTTCGATGGAGTCGAGGGGCTGGCCCGCGTCGGGTTCCCACGCGGCGACGCCCACGCTGACGGTGACCTTCAGCGCCCGGGGCGCGCCTTCGACGGCGCTCAGGTCGAACGGGGTGGAGGCGATGGTCTGGCGGATGCGCTCGGCGATCGCGGCGGCCTGACTGGCGGCGCAACCTGGAAGGACGACGGCGAACTCCTCTCCGCCGTAGCGGCAGACCTCCCCGGCAGCGCCGACGGTCTGCTTCATGCGACGCGCAAGGTCGATCAGGACGAGGTCTCCCGCCTGGTGGCCGTAGGTGTCGTTGACGGGCTTGAACTTGTCCGCATCGGCGAACAGAATGGCCAGTGGGTTGTTCCCGGCCGCGGCGTTCCTGAAGGATTCGGCGACGAGGGCATCGAATCGCTTTCGGTTGGCGATGCCCGTCAGAGCGTCGGTCATCGTCTGGGTCTGGAGTTCGGCGGCTCTGCGTTCCAGTTCGACGGCTTCGCGCTGGGTGGTGATCTGGGATTCGATGAGCTGCTGGTTGGCGCGGGCGAGGATTTCCTGCGGTTCGGGGAGCTGCCCGATGTTCTGATCGAGCAGGTCCGCCAGCTCGCGGGCGGCGACGTTGACGCGTTCGAGCAGCGATTCGACTTCATCACCTTCGCAGTGGAACCACGCGGCCGCCCGGGTCTTGAGTTCCGCCAGCGATTTGCCCGGTTGCGGAACGATCATGGTGTCGGCGGCGATGCCGCCCAACGCGATCGTTCGGACGATGGGAAGGAACCGCGGATCGGCGGAATCGGGATCGTGGTGGAAGCGGATTCCCGCGACGAGGTTGGCGGGCATTTTCCACTTTTCCGCGAGCGCCGCGCCGACCTGGGCGTGGTTGAAGCCCAGGCTTGCGGCTTCATGCGCGGCGAAGCGGGTGTGGCACTCCGGGGCGCCGGCGAGGACGGGCGCATACTGTTCGGGGATGGCGATGAACAGAGCCAGGATGCCCATGTCCTGGAAAAGCCCGGCGGTGAAGGCCTCGTCCGCGTCGCAGGCGCGGGTCGAGACCGCCAGCAGTCTTGCGGCGGTGGCCGAGAGAATCGTCCGGCGCCAGTAGGTTCCCAGGTCGAAGTCCCGGTCTTTCATGCACCTGCTGAAGTTCACCATGCTGAACCCCAGCACGAGGGACTTCACGGCTTTGAGGCCGAGGTAATTGAGCGCGCGGTCGATCGAGTTGCACGGCTTGCTCAGCCCGAAGAAGCTGGAATTGACGGTCCGGAGAATCCTGCTGGCCAGGCCTACGTCGCTCTGCACCAGCCGGGCGATCTCTTTCATCGAGACGTCCGGATCGCGGGTCTTCTCGAGAAGCTCCATCGCGATGGTCGGAAGCGTCGGGAGATTCTGACATCCAAGGACATGGTAGAACATGAGGCCCCCTCACGCAGAAGCACCGTTTCCGACGCTCGATGCCCGTCACCACGCCCCCCGGCGTGACGTCGGCGTCGTCAGTCCTTTTATCGGCTGCGGCCGTCACCTGTTGCATAACGCAGTGGAGCTAATCATCGCCCGCGGCGGAAAGCGCCATCCCGCTCATCGTCACCATCCGGGCCAGGTCCGCGGGCGTGCTGGCCTGCATTTTCCGCATCAGGTTCGTCCGGTGGATCTTGACGGTGTTCATGCTGCGGTGAAGCTTTTTGCTGATCTGGGGAGTCGTCAGCCCGGCGACGACCAGTTCAAGAATCTCCCGCTCGCGGGGGGTCAGCAGCGAGAAGCGCTCGTGGATCACCGCGAGTTCCTCGCGCTCCTGCCGGTCGCGGGCGCCGGTGATGAGCGCCTTCTGGAGGGTTCTGCCCAGGATCCTGGGGTTCACATCGGACTTGAGCAGGTAGTCCGTCGCGCCCGCGCGCATCATCTCCACGGCGACGTACTCGTTGCCCTGACCCGTCAGGACGATCACCGGACGGCGCTCGCCCGAAGCGCGTAACGAGCGCAGGAAGTCCAGGCCGTTGTCGAGGCCCAGGCGGTAGTCGAGCACGATCAGGTCGATCGCGCCGGTCGTCAGGGCGTCGTGCGCCCGGTTGATCTCCGACACGCGGGTGATGTGGAAGGTCAGGTCGTCGACGGCCTCGAGGCTTCGACGGAACAGGTCCGCGTGGTCGTCGTCGTCTTCCACCAGCAGGAGGTTGATCGGTTGCTCGTCCATGACGGTTCCTCAGTTGTCCGGGTAAGCGGGCGCGCCGCAGTGTTCCGCGGCCCGCGGCGAGGGGCGGTTCCAGAGACGCCAGAAGTTGATCAGGGCCGCGGCCAGACGGTCGAACCCGTCGGCCTCGACGGGCTTGGCGATGTAACCGTTGGCGTGATGGTCGTAAGCCTTCCGGCGATCGTCGGCGGCCTCGGAAGTGGTCAGGACGACCACCGGCGCGCCGCGCATCGCGGGATCCTGCTTGATGTGCCTGAGGACATCGTGCCCGGGGACGCGCGGAAGGTTCAGGTCCAGAAGGATCAGGTCGGGCATGCGCGCCGAGCGGCTCATCAAGTCGCGCAGGTGCGCCAGCGCCCTCTCGCCGTCGCCGGCGCGCTCGATGACGATGTCCGCGCCGCAGCGCCTTAGAGCGCGCGTGGTGAGGTAGGCGTGGTCGTCGTCGTCTTCGACGAGCAGGCAATGAAACTCACTGGAGGTTGCGCTCATCATGAGGGCTCCCCGCGCCGCGTCAGGCTGCGCTGCGCGACGCGACGCACAAAGTGGGATCAAACGACACGAGAAACCGGGCGCCCCGCCCCACGGCGGATTCGACCCGCACGTGGCCGCCGTACAACTCCGCGATCCGCTTGACGATCGCCAGTCCCACGCCCGACCCGTCGGTGTCCCTGCCCAGGCGCTGGAACATCCCGAAGATCCGCTCGTGGTAGGCCGGGTCGATCCCGCACCCATTGTCCTGGACGTACAGCCATGGAACGCCGTCCTCCCAGGCCGTCCCGACCTCTATCGTCGGCGGATCGGACCGGGCGCTGAACTTGATCGCGTTGGTCAGCAGGTTCTCGACCAGCTGCCACAGCCGCGCCCGGCTGGCCCACACCACCGGCATGTCCGGCTGGACCGTATAGACCGCCCGGGCCCGCATGAGCTGGGGAACCAGCGACTTGCCGATCTCCGTCGCCAGCTCGCTAAGGTCCACCCGCTCGATCTTATCGGACACCCTGCCGATGCGGCTGAGCTCCAGCAGGTCGTCGATGTGGGCGCGCATCCTTCCGGCGGCGGCGCTGATCCGACGGGCGAATTCGGGCAGTTCATCGAGCTTGCCCTCGGCAGCGTCCCGCTCCATGTGCGCGCTGTAGCCCATCACCGTGACCACCGGGGACTTGAGGTCGTGCGACGCGGCGTACAGGAACTCTTCAAGCTCACGATTCTTGCGTTCGAGCAGCGCCTCATTGCGGCGGATGCGCACGGTCATCTCCTGAGCCAGCGCCACCGCCCTGGCCTGCGTGGTGGTGAGCGTCCAGACCACGCCGAAGAGCAAGAGCGCGATCGTGATGCCCATGCCCAGGATCGTCCAGGCCTCCTGTGTATCCACCGTGGCGTCGAAGGCCGGCAGCGAATTGAACCGCAGCAGCCATTGGTGCCCGTGGATCTCGAACACCCGCTCGGCGCGGGCGAAGGATTGGTGGTTCCAATCATGATGGACTTCGCTCGCGGGCGCTCCGTCGTACATCAGCTTGCCCCGCGCGGCAACCGGGCCGTCGAACACGTGCAGATGAACGTCGTGTTCTTCCGGGCCGAGCACCTGCTTCATCAGCCTTTCCATCAGGAACACCGCGACGACATAACCCTCGTGCGCCGACTGCCTGCTTTCGAGGCTGTCCGTGGCCGTATCTCGATGATAAAGCGGCGGGCACATCAGAAAGGCGGGTTTGCCGGCCCCGGGCGGCCCGATCATCAGATGAATCTTGCTGGTGATTCTGGTCAGGCCCGTATCCCGCGCCCGAAGCAGTGCCGCGCGGCGGACCGGTTCGGTGTACAGGTCGAATCCCAACGCCGCGCTGTTGCGGCCGAACGGTTCAGTGTAAAGCACCGGAGCATACTCGTCGCGTGGTTCCGGCGGATAGATCTCAAAGTCGGGGAAACCCTCAGCCCGGACTCTCTCTGTAAACACCCGACGATCCGCCTCGCGCACGATGGGCTGATAACCGAAGCCCTGGATGCCTGGATAACGCCTCTGGATATCCAGTTGTGCGAGATACAGTTGAAAATCCCGGCGGGTGACTTCATCCGATGCGCGAAACAACCCCGACAGACCTCGCAGCGCCTGTTCGTAGGTCGCCAGACGTTCGCGGATCGCCCTTTCCGTTTCAAGCACCCGCGCCTCGAAGCGTGCCCGGCCGTCACGCTCTTCCCGCCGGTAGGTTGCCGCGAAGGCCGCGAAGCTGATCGATAACCCCACCGCCAGCAGGCCCCAGGCCAGCCACCTGCCCACGGCGCGGTCCGTGGGCCAGCGCGCAAGCGTGCGCAGACCTGACAACCCGGTCGCGAGCCGGTAGCGGCGGTGTCCTGCCATGATCCTGGACCTTTCAGCCCGTGGATCATCGGCAACCCCGGCCCGGCGCCTGAGCGTTACAGTCGATTCAATCGTTGTTTTCCGAACCCCCGGCGGGGTTCAGATCACGCCCTCAGCCCGCAGGACGCGCTCAAGCTCCGCCGCGTGGTCCTCGGACATCTCGCAAAGCGGCAGCCGAAGCTCGCCCGTGTCCATCCCCGCCAGGCGCATGGCCGTCTTGATCGGGATCGGGTTGGTCTCGATAAACAGCGATTTGACGAGTGGGAAGAGCGCCAGGTGCTTCTTGCGCGCCTCGGCGAAGTTCCCCTCGGCCGCGGCCTTCACCATTGCGGTGACGCGGTCCGGAACGAGGTTGCTCGCCACACTCACCACCCCCTTTCCGCCGACCGCCATGATCGGGAGCGTGAGCGAGTCATCGCCCGAGAGAAGCGTCAGGGCCTTCCCGTCGCAGCGCGCGGCGATTTCCGAGGCCGCGTCGAGTGACCCCGTCGCCTCCTTCACCGCCACGATGTTCACGTGGCGCGCCAACCGCTCGATCGTCTCGATTGAGAGCGTCACGCCCGTTCGGCCGGGGATGTTGTAAAGCACGATGGGGATGTCCACCGCGTCGGCCACGGTCATGAAGTGCCGATAAAGCCCCTCCTGGGTCGGCTTGTTGTAGTAGGGGTTGACCATCAGGGCCGCATCCGCCCCGACGCTGTGGGCGTGGCGGGTGAGGTCGAGCGCCTCGGTGGTGGCGTTGGAACCCGTCCCCGCGACCACCTTCACCCGACCGGCCGCCTCCTTCACGACGGTCTCGATGACCTTGCGATGCTCCTCGTGGCTGAGCGTGGGCGACTCCCCGGTCGTCCCGACCGGCACAAGCCCGTCCACCTTGTGCTCAATCTGAAACCGGACGTTCGCGGCCAGTTGCTGAAAGTCAACGCTCCCGTCACGAAACGGGGTCACCAACGCGGTCAAAACGCCTTGAATCATCGCTCATCGCTTCCGTGGCAGGGGATTCCGGAAGCGTCAATGTACGCGCGGCGAGCGCGGGAGGCAAAGGGGGGGCTATCCAGGCAGCGAAATGCCTGAACTTTAGACGACAAGACTGAGTACGTGCAGCGCAATGGCCGCTCTTCACCCCGCCTGACCCAGAACCCGTTCCGTGGGGAGCGAGTTCGACTTGGCCTGATCCTGAAGGAACGCCTCGATGGGGGTCTCCGCGAGGGACTGGTCCTGGAGGATGAAGCGTTTGGTGAATACCGTCTCGTCGATTGGGTTGGCGACGAAGTATTCCAGGGCCGGGTGCAGCGGTTTCTCGGAAAGGCGCAGTTCGAGGTCGCCCCGCAGAAGCTGGACCGGGCGGTCGTTGACGGCCGGGTACACCTTCGGCTGCCCGAAGGCTTCGAATCCGAAGGATCGGACGTAAAAGCGTGCGTGACGGGGATGCACCCCGATCACGAAATCGGTGACTTTCTGGTTCAGCCCGTAGTAGAAGGCGACGCGCATGAGCTGGAAGAGCGCTTCGGCCGAGCGGGCGAGCTGGCGGCGGCGATCGGCGAACAGACCGACCTCGAGAAGGCGTCTGCCCTTCTGGCGAAGTTGATGGAGCTCCTGGCGGTAGACGCGGTCCAGGGGGAGGCCCTGTCCTGTGGGGGGATCGACCATCGCGGTGAGGGTGGAGACAATGAGGTCTGAAATCTCGCCGACGATGACCACGCTGTGCGGTCCGACGGCGTGCGGCGCGGTATGGATGCGGTGAGGATTGGGTTTGATCAGCCCGGTTTCAAGGTAGTTGAGATAGACCAGGCGCCAGGCTTCGCATACATCGTCTTGGGACTGCGCGATGCGGAATTGCAGCCCGCTGACGCCGCGCGGCGTCAGACGCGGCGCGTCATCGCGAGGTTCGGAGGGCGGGGGGATGTCGAGGTCAGGTGGTTCTGGGCACACGGGAGCATTCCTTCAGTGGCGGCCCGCCGGTTATGTCCCGCCCCCGGGGACGTTTTCTCCGCCGTCTACCGTTCGACCCCCGTCGGTGTGGCTCCCCGCGAACGTGGCGGAGACGGCGGCGGGTCCGATGCGTCGGCACATTTCTCTATTCTACGCCCCTTGCCCCTTCTACCCCGACTCCAGCGGGTATCGGCGGTCCAAGACCCTTACTTGATGATGGCCGGTCATGTTATCGGGATTGGAGGCAAGATCGCGAAAGCGGCATGTCCGATCAGATGATCAGGAGGGGTTGTGAGGCCTGCGCGGTTCCGATAACCGCGCTGGAATGGCGCCCATAGCGGTTGGACGCGCGGTTGCCTACAGTTAGCGCTATGACCAACGCCACCCCCCATGCTGCCGATCACCTGACCGCCTTGCCCGATGACCGTGGCCGGTTCGGGCCATACGGCGGGTTGTTCATCCCCGAAACGCTTCGCGCCGCGGTGGCGCAGCTCGAGCGAGAGTACGCCCGGGCGCGGCGGGATCCCGATTTCCAGCGCGAGCTTGAAGACCTCTGGCGGAACTACGTCGGCAGGCCGACGCCGCTCTACCTCGCATCGCGCTTGACGCGACACGCCGGAGGGGCGCGGCTGTACCTCAAGCGCGAGGATCTGGCCCACACCGGCGCGCACAAGATCAACAATTCACTCGGTCAGGCGCTGCTCACCCGGCGGATGGGCAAGAAGCGCATCATCGCGGAAACCGGCGCGGGACAGCACGGGGTGGCCACGGCGACGGCGGCGGCCGTGTTCGGCTTGGCGTGCGACGTGTACATGGGCACCGAGGACATGCGCCGCCAGGCGCCCAACGTCGAGCGCATGCGCCTGCTCGGTGCCGAGGTCGCCCCGGTGGAGGCTGGCGCGAGGACGCTGAAGGAGGCGGTGAGCGCGGCGATCCGCGACTGGGTCACGAGAGTCGCCACGACGCACTACATCATCGGTTCCGCGGTCGGCCCGGCGCCCTATCCGGCGCTGGTGCGCGATCTCCAGTTGGTGATCGGAAGTGAGGCGCGCGAGCAGGCACTTGCCGCCGAGGGCTCATTGCCGGCGCGGGTGATCGCCTGTGTCGGCGGCGGCTCGAATGCGATCGGGACCTTCGTCCCCTTTCTCGACGATCGCGAGGTCGAGCTGATCGGTGTCGAGGCGGCGGGGGAGGGGGTCGAGAGTGGCCGCCACGGTGCTTCCCTGTCGGCAGGGACCACCGGCGTCCTGCACGGCGCGCTCTCGGCCGTGCTCGCCGATGCCGAGGGCCAGATCCTCGAGGCCCACTCGGTCTCGGCCGGGCTCGACTACCCCGGCGTCGGCCCCCAGCACGCGCACCTGCGCGACACCGGCCGCGTC